>WANX01000072.1 GCA_015521565.1 Candidatus Hydrothermarchaeota archaeon | reverse complement strand
TAAGACTGACCACCAGAAACAACATCACTCACACTCCGGTAGGGATTAACAAAACTCTCACTCATGGCAGTGCTGAGCGCTATGCCGAGAAATACAAGAACTACAGCAGCACCGGCAATATAACGCAAATTGCCACCTGTTCGGGACATGACCTCTACCTCTTTTTCTTTGTATTTATTCTTTTTTCCAAATCTTTTACAGCACGATGGAGGTACGCCAGGTAAACCACCAGTGCTGCCCATACCGCGGTTGCCACAAAGAATATACTCTCATAGCTCTCCATACTCATCTACCCCCTGCTAACCCTCTCTTCACCCTCTCCAGCCGCATCTCAAGATACACCAGATTGAGGAACACAATTACTGCGCCGGTTATCATCAGCCCCAGCGTCATTCCCATCTCAGGCTCCAGGCGGAGTCCAAAGGTGGGAGGATGCAGCGAAGGGAATATTCGTGTTGACAGCAGCGTAAATATCCCCGAGGTGTATCCGAAGATGCCAAGAATTGCGCTTGCCCTGGCACGTGCCCTCTCCTCGGCTATCGCCTCGCGCAGAGCAAGGTAGCCCAGGTACACAAACCACATTATCAGTGCCGTCGTCTCTCTGGGGTCCCAGTTCCAGTAGGTTCCCCACGCCGGTTTGGCCCAGGCCATGCCTGTGAGCAGTGTAAAGGTGATGAAAAACACCCCCACCTTGGCTGACTTCGCGGCTATCAGGTCGTACTTCATGTCTCTGGTTTTCAGATACAGTATGCTGGCAAATAGGGTGATGGTGAAGCCCAGAAATCCGCTCGCATTTACCGGAACATGGAAAAACACGTTGCGGTACAGCTCCTCCATCACCGGATTTTCCGGTGAGTATATGGGCGGGAAGACCAGCAGGGCCTTGTACGCACCGTACGCAAACATTGCGAAAGCTGCTGCAAGGCTGAAATAAATCCACAGCATACCTATTCCTCAAGGGCGAAATCGAAGGTTAGCATGGCAATTACACCCATCACCACAGCATATGCTAAAATAATTTTAATCTCTCCAAGAATATTTAAAAATCCTTCACCACCCACAAGCACGCTGTTCAGAGCCGAGACAGAGAGCACAATCACCGGGAAAAGCACCGGCAGGAGTATCACCGGCAGGAGGAGCTCCCTGGCCCTGGCATTGAGCACAAGCGTGGCCAGGGCAGAGCTTACTATGACGAAGCAGGTATTCCCCAGGGTTAGCACCGCAAAGGCAAGTGCAAAACCGCCCCTTACGGGAAAGTCGAAGAACACTATAAAGAGGGGGAAGATTACGCTCTGCACACCCAGCATCAGCAGCAGATTGTAAATCGCCTTGCCGGCAAGAATCTCGGCGCTGCTCATTGGAGTAAGTCTGAGTCCATCCAGGGTGCCCAGCTCTTTCTCCTTCACAAAGGCCCTGCCCAGGCCCAGCATGCCGGTAAAGAGAAACACCAGCCAGAGCAACCCCGGTCCAATTTCAGGCACACTCCCCACGTAGCTGCCCGCAATGCGGGAAAAGAATGCCACGGCCAGTCCTGAGAAGAGGAGCATGAAGTTTACAGTGTGCTTTGTCCTGAGCTCCGCCCGCAGGTCCTTGACCACCAGGTTTACAACGGCGCTAACCCTCACCTTCCTCACCTGTCATCTGCAGATACGCATCTTCCAGGCTTTCCACACTCGCCTTAAGCTCTGAAAGCTCACCCTGTGCAACCACCCTGCCTGAGCGGAGTACTGCTCCCCGGGAGCACAGCCTCTCCGCCTCTTCAGTATGGTGGGTGGTCATGAGCAGTGTCACACCCTCCTCCAGCAGATTCCCCAGAAGTGCATAGAAGTCCCTCCTGCCTTTAATGTCCAGACCAGTGGTCGGCTCGTCCAGCAGAAGCACCTCCGGTGAATGAAGCAGCGCCCGTGCTATGCTCAGCCGCTGCTTCATCCCGCGCGAAAATGTGGAAACAGGCTCATCCGCGCGCTCCTCAAGCTCAACTCTGTCAAGAAGTTCCTCAATCCTCTCCAGGGGAACTCCGTAGGCGCGGGCATAAAATGTGAGGTTCTCCCGTGCTGTGAGTTCCTCGTAGAGCAGGGGATTGTGGGTAACCACGCCTATTCTGCGGCGCACCTCCTGTGCCTCCCGGCGGGTATCATAGCCGAGAACCCTGACCACTCCCGAGTCCTGTCTCAGCAGTGTGGCCACTATCCTGATGAGCGTTGTCTTGCCAGCACCGTTGGGACCCAGAAGCACGAAGGCCTCGCCCTCTGCCACGCTGAGGCTCACTCCTCTGAGAACACGGTGTGCACCGAAGCACTTCTCCACATCGCGGATTTCAACTGCATGCATGCATTCTGGATTCTCCCGGAAGATTATAAGGATTTCTGCCTCCACTCGCGGTAGGCAAGCAGCATGAGAAGGAGGCAGGAGGTAAAGAGAAGGACCGCGAGGGCAAGGTATGGCTCCGCCGCTCCGGTTAGAAGCGCCTCCTCCGGGGACACCCCGATTGCAGCCGGAGCCGCTTTCTCACGCACCCCCGCCGCCGTACGCATGTACCTCCACCCGGAGAAAACCCCGCCAAGCAGCGCCAGGAGTGCGGAACTGAGGAGCACCAGTATTCTTGTCCTGCGCTCCGGATGCAGAATTCCCCTGGCCTTCGGAGTCAGGTGGTAGTAAACCCACTTCCTGCCGGATGCACGCTTCTCCACCAGCCCGGCTTCAGCCAGCCTGGCCAGGTGCTCATGCACAGCCGACTTGCCCACCTCCAGTTCCCTCGCGAGTTCGCTCACCGTCATCGCACGCTCGTCCAGCTTTTTCAATATAGCGATGCGCGTTTCAGAGACAAGCGCCTCAAACACCTCCCTGGTGATGCGTATCTCCTCACCCATCCCGGGAACTCCTCCTGACCATCTTCAGCAGAGCAAAAAGTGCTCCGGCGAGCAGCGCCACCGGCAGGACGTAACCCGAGGCCACAATCAGCGCGCGAATGACCCTGACCAGCCCCTCCACCGCGTCGCTCACAGCACCTCTCAGCCCCAGACTCTGGATTATGGGCTCGGGCTCAAAAAGTTCAACATTTACTGTGGCGTATTCCACGCGGTTGCTGAGGTAGCGCAGCCTCCCCTCCAGACGCTCGATTTCGCCTCTAACACGCATCAGTTCACGCTCCACTTCAAGCACATCCTTTACGCTTGTTGCCATGTCCAGAAGCTCCAGAAGGCGCTCCTCCTGCCTCTTCAGATTGCGCAGCCTCGCTTCGAGGTCAATGTATTCCTCTGTTATATCCTGTCCGGAGGAGGAGAAGGATACAACCCTGCCCAGCTTTTTAATATCATCTATAACCCTGCCAAAGTTCTCCTCTGGAATGCGAATTGATATTGTACCCTTTCTGCGATTTCCGGAGGTTATGCGGTAATTCGAGTTGGAAACGTAGCCTCCAGCCTCCAGCGCGAGCCTCTCAAGTTCCTCCACCGCACCATCAAAATCAGCGACCTCCAGCCTGAGGTGCGCTGTCTTAATTACCTTTCTGTCCTCCGCCGCCTCCTGTGTGACGGCCACCTCCTCAAAGACGTGCTTGACACCCGCCCCTCCAGGCACCGTTTCAATCCGCTTCTCACCTTTGCCGGCTTCAGCAAAAGGCGCGCTAAAGGTGCAACCGGCGGTGAGCACCAGCAGAACGGCAACCGCTGCAACCTCCATCCTCATAGTGAGCACCCCGATTTAACCTTGGCGCAGAGGCTATATAAACCCCTCGAAAATGTTCACCGGATGGTGAACATTACCCCTCCAATAGAGGCAGCGTGAGGCAGAACCTGGAGCCCTTGCCGGGCCTTGAGCTCACCCGCACCCTGCCCCCGTGGGCTTCGACTATCTCCTTAACTATGGCGAGCCCCAGACCCGTGCCACCGTAGCGCCTGGTGGGCGAGGAGTCAATCTGGTAGAAGCGCTCAAAAATC
>WANX01000071.1 GCA_015521565.1 Candidatus Hydrothermarchaeota archaeon | reverse complement strand
CCCTTTTTCATGACTACATCTCAATCCCGCGCTCCGTGATTCTGAACTCCGCTATGGCGTCGCTGCACCGCGCACCGCGGTGCTTCGCCACGTAGAGGGCGCGCCTCACCCTGCCTCCCTCTACAATCCTGCCCATGAGTATTACCGTGGTGGCGTTCGCCTCAAGGCCGGAGCCGCTTATCCCCTGCCTTATGAGCTCCTCCAGCAGGTTCTCCCGCGCTGTTACCAGGTACACCACCACTATTTTATCCGGGTCGTAGCTGTGCTTATGCACCAGCCCTCGCAGTGAGAAGAAGCGCTCCCTCAGCGCCTCCCTTGCAAGCCAGTCGTGGCGCTTGCGCACCATCCTTGCGATGTAGGCGAGCACCTCCTCCTGCACCTTAGCCGTGCCAAGAGGCTCAATCCCGTCCACCACCAGGCGCCTTGCGCCCGAGGCGAAGCTGCCGTACAGGAAGCGCAGCAGCTCCGGGAGGCGTGTATCAAGCACCGCCTCCGGCTCTGCTTCACCGGCAAAGAGCTTGAAAAGCCTGCCGTCGCCCTGGGAAAAGGGCTCCACATCGCGCACCTCCTCCAGCTCCCAGCCGAACAAGCGCCTGGCATACTCGCGATGGCGCTGCGAATCTCCTCTCAACGTGAGGTCGAGTATCGCCCCGCGTTTGCCCTCCTGCTTTAAGCCAGCGCTGGCAAAGGCCAAGCCGAGATGCGTCTTGCCTATGCCCGTGGCCCCGAGCACCACAACACTCGTGCCCGGGGCAAAGCCTCCGCCCAGCATGCGGTCGAGCTCAGCTATGCCCGTGCTGAGCATGCTCCACCTCCGCTATTGCGATGGTAATTCCTCCATACGCTCTTTTACGTAGAAGCAGCCTCCCCCCGCCGGAGGCTATGCAGGCGCAGGGCTCGGCCACGCTTGCAACGCCAACGCTTTGCCTCACAAATTCGCTGCCGTTGAAGCGCCCCTCCACCTTCTTAATCTCCTCGATGGGCACCTCAACGATGGGCACCCCGAGCGAAGCTGCCGCAGCGGCGATGCCGGGCTCCTTCGCCTTCCGTGGTATGGTTGCAATCGCCCTCACGCTGGCAGCGCTCAGCCCGGCTTCGCTCAGGGCACCGCGTATCGCCGAGAGCACGTGCTCCTTCTCCACACCCCGCCTCGCCCCCACGCCCAGAATAAGATTCTTCGGCCTTAGAAGCACATAGGGCTTAGCCGGGGGCTGAAGGAGCTTGTTGGTAATAACCACGCATGCATCACACTCTCTGCGAGAAAGCTCCAGGATGGAGTAGCTGTCAAAAGGCTCCGCCTCTATCGCCAGGTCGGTGAAAATAGCGACGCGACGATGATTGGCTATCGCAGAGTTAACCGCCTTTGCGTCACCTCTCTCGAGCACAAGCTTAAACCTCTCAGCAAGCTCCTCAACGCTCACCAGGCCCTGCACATCGGTGGAGGTGGTTATCACGGGCTCGGCGTTTATCCTCGAGGCTATCAGCTCAGCGAGGCGGTTGGCTCCGCGGTGCCCCGAGGCGACGCTTATCACGTGCCTGCCTAACTCGTCGATGCAAAGCACGGGAGGGTCGCTTTGCTTGCTTCTCAGGTGCTTCGCAAGGGTGCGCACCACTATACCAAGAGCCATTATGCACACAACGGCGTCGTACCCTTTAACCAGCCTGGCAAAGAGCCGCGGGAGGGGCTCCTCTATGGCCCTGCCAAAGCCCCCGTGCTTCCCGAAGGCTTCTACGCTGTGCTCACGCAGCGCCTCTGCAACGCGCTCCGCAAGCCTTGCCCCGTTCCTCGTCAGGTAGACCACGGCGATGCGCATGCTCCCACCTAAGGCAGGGTTCTGTACTTCGTCGCCGCCAGGGCAAACTCCACCATGAAGAGCAGAAGCGCCGCCGCCAGGAAGTAGCCCGAGATGTCGCTTCTGCGCTCCTCAAAGGCTATGCTCCTGGCTATCTCGCGGTAAACCTCGCGCAGCGCTGCGCTGCTCGAGGCGAAAAGGTACTCTCCGCCTGTGATTCTCGCAACCTCCTTAAGCGTCTCCTCGTCCAGGCCAGCGGGCTGCGCGGTGCCCGGTATTACCCCCGCTGGCGAGCCTATCCCTACGGTGTAAACCTTAATTCCCATGCGCTGGGCATAGATAGCAGCATCTCTCGGTGAAACCCCGCGGTTGTTCTCGCCGTCGCTCAGCAGCACCACAACGCGCTTGCGCTCGCTGCCCGCGAGCATGCTCGCCGCCGCTATAAGCCCGTCGCCTATGGCGGTGCCGTCCTCCCTGCCGAAGGTTATCTCCGAGATCCTCCGCTTCACCTCGCCCAGGTCGTCGCTGAGAGGCGCCACCACGTAGCTCACGCCCGAGAAGGTAACCACTCCCAGGCGGTCGCCGCGCTTCAGCTCAGAGGCAAAAACCAGCGCCGCGCTCTTCGCAGCTTCCAGGCGGGAGGGCGCAAAGTCTGTGGCGCGCATGCTGCCGGAGACGTCTATTGCAAGCACTATGTCGCTGCTCGTGGTCTCCACCTTGAGCACACTCTGGGGCTTTGCCAGAGAAATTATCAGAAGAGAAAGCGCAAGCAGGCGCAGCGCGAGGGGGATGTAGTTCTCGTACACCGGTTTGCCGTGCGCTGTTATCCTGCGCAGCGCCTCGAAGTTCGCAAACCTGAGTGCTATCCTGCGCCTGCGCCTCAGCGAGAGGAAGTAGAAGGCGGCGTAAGCCGGCACCAGCAGGAGCAGGTAGAGCCTTTCCTGGGCTGCGAACTCCATCTCACCGCCTCCTTCCGCGCAGGGCAAAGAAGCGGAGCATTGGCTTGAGCACCTCCTGCGAGGAGTCGATTTCAATCAGCTCAACGCCGGCGCTGCGCAGCATGCCCTCGAGGCGCAGCCTGTGCTCGAGAGCCTCGGTGAAGTAGGCCTTCCTGAGCTCTTCCCGCGAGGTGTTCACCACCAGGCGCTCGCCGCTCTCCGGGTCGAGCACCTCCACCAGGCCCGCGTCGGGCAGGATGTAGTTGCGCTCGTCGCTGAGCTTGACCGCAACCACCTCGCACCCCCGCGAGGAGAGGCGGCGCATTTCCCTGACGAGCTCCTCCAGAGCCGAGTCGAAGAAGTCGGAGATTACAAAGACGATAGCACGCTCCTTCAGCACGCGGTTCAGGAACTCCAGCGCGGGACCCAGCCTGGTGCGGCTGCTCGCTGGCCTGGTGAGGAGCAGCTCTCTGATCACGCGGTAAACCTGCGCCCTGCCCTTTGCAGGTGGCAGAAAGCGCTCAACCCCGTCGTGGGCGAGCAGCAGCGCAAACCTGTCGCCCTGCCTGAAGGCGGAGTAGGCAAGCGTGGCTGCCACCTCAATTCCGCGCTCCCGCATCGTCGCCGCACCAGTGCCGAAATCGCAGGAGGCGGAGACGTCGACGAGGGCAACCACCAGCAGGTCGCGCTCCTCCACAAACCGCTTCACGTAGGGCTTCGCAAACCTCGCTGTAACCTTCCAGTCGATGTAGCGCACGTCGTCGCCGTACTGGTACTCGCGCACATCTGCAAACTCTATCCCCCTGCCCCTGAACACACTCCTGTACCTGCTCGCCAGGAAGGAGTCCACTATCCTGCGCGTCTTTATTTCTATCTGCTTTACCCTCTTCAGCACTTCCTTCGGCTCCACCTCAGGGTACCTCTACGGCGCTGAGAATTTTCTCAATAATCTCCCCGGGCGAGACCTCATCCGCCTCAGCCTCGTAGGTGAGTATCAGCCTGTGGTTCAGCACATCCCCGGCTACTGCCTTTACATCGTCGGGTATCACGTAGCTCCTGCCCTCCAGCAGGGCGTTCGCCTTTGCCGCCAGTGCAAGGAAGATTGAAGCCCTGGGCGAGGCACCGTACTGGATGTAGGGGGAGAGCTCCTCCAGACCGAAGCGCGCCGGATTGCGGGTGGCAAAGGCTATCCTCACCACGTACTCCTTCACCTCCTGCGCCATGTAAATTCTGCGGACATAGCTCTGAAGCTGGAGGATGTCCTCAGGGGAGAGCACCTCCTCCACCTCTATCTCCTTACCCGAGGTGTACCTCTCCACTATCTCCAGCTCCTCCTCCTCGCCGGGATAGCCAACCTGCACCCTGAACATGAAGCGGTCCACCTGCGCCTCCGGCAGGGGATAGGTGCCCTCCTGCTCTATCGGATTCTGCGTGGCTAAAACGAGGAAGGGTCTGGGCAGGCGGTAGCTCTCCCCGCCTATGGTCACGCACCTCTCCTGCATGGCCTCAAGCAAAGCGCTCTGCACCTTGGGAGGGGCGCGGTTTATCTCGTCGGCAAGCAGTATGTTGGTGAAAATCGGACCCAGCTTTGTCTCGAACTCCGCCCTTGCCTGGTTGTATATCTTCGTTCCGATTAAATCTGCGGGCAGCAGGTCCGGGGTGAACTGCACGCGCGCAAAGTCGCAGCGCAGCGTTTTGGCGAGGGTGCGTATCATCAGCGTCTTGGCCAGGCCCGGAACGCCCTCCAGCAGCACATGCCCGTCGCTGAGCAGGCT
>WANX01000070.1 GCA_015521565.1 Candidatus Hydrothermarchaeota archaeon | reverse complement strand
TCGTAGGGCTTGTACCAGCTCACGTCCACTATCCTGCAGCTCCTCAGCTCGCCGTCATCGCGGTAGCCTACGAGGTACTTTGCAGCCTCCTCCAGGGGGTGGAGCGTAGCGCCAAGGCCTATGCGCTGAAACTCCCTGCCAACAACCTCGCGCAGCCTCTCAAGGCTCAGGGAGAGGTGCACCCCCCGCTTGTTGTTTGCCAGCTCGTGGATTTCGTCCACCACAACCCAGCGCAGGCTGCGCAGGTGCTCCACAAACTTCGGCGCATTCAGCAGCACCGCCAGGCTCTCGGGGGTGGTTATTAAAATGTGCGGAGGCGTGCGTAGCTGGCGCTGCTTCTCGCTCGGTGAGACGTCGCCGGTGCGCACGGCTATGCGCACCTCTGGCAGGTGAATGCCCCTCTCCTTAGCTATCTCCCGTATCTCGCGGAGGGGCACCAGCAGGTTCTTCTTTACGTCGTTGTCCAGCGCCTTTAAAGGCGAGATGTACACGCAGTAGACCCCGTCTTCAAGCCTGCCCTCTTCGCCGAGCTTGAAGAGCTCGCTGAGTATCGCCATAAACCCCGCGAGGGTCTTTCCCGAGCCGGTGGGTGCGGTGATTATCACATTCTCCCCCCGGGAGATCAGCCTGAAAGAGAACCTCTGCGGCGGGGTGAGCTCCGCGAAGGTGCGCTCAAACCACTCGCGCACATAGTGCTCCAGGCAGGCTAAGCTCTCCTCGCGGGAGAAGGGCTCCCTCACAAACTCTATCGCCATAGCTACTGAAAATTTCCGGATAACCACTGAAAAGGTATATAAGGGAGGGGCAAAAATTTTCGGTCAATGAATAAGAAAACCATCAACGCCGTGTTTGCACTGCTCTTTGGAATATTTTTTATTTCACTGCTGCTCGGCGATGTCTATCCAGAATTCGCCCAAAAGCTGATTTTTTTCTGGTATGTGATGTTTCTGCTGCTTATTGCGCCGCTCTACCTCTACCTCCTTATAACCTGGCGTCCCGGAAAAGGATAGCTCAGGCCCCAATCTTCGGGCAGGCTTCGGCGAGGGGGCAGGCATCGCACAGCGGCTTCACGGGCTTGCAAACCACCTGCCCGAAGGCGACGAAGGCGCGGTTGAGCTTTATCTTGAGCTCCTCCGGAACAATGCGGTGGAGCTCGCGCTCTGTCTCCTCCGGCTTGGAGGTGCTCACAATGCCCAGGCGGTTGCTTATCCTGTGCACGTGCGTATCCACGGCGATTGCGCTCTTGCCGAAGCGGGCGAGCACAATGTTTGCGCTCTTCCTGCCTATGCCCGGAAGTGCTGTGAGCTCCTCAAAGGTGCGGGGCACCTCGCCGGCGTGCCTCTCAATCAGAACCCTTGCAAGCTCCCGGAGCTTCCTCGCCTTAACGCGGTAGAAGCCCACCGGGTAAATAAGCTCCGCGAGCTCCTCTTCGCTGAGCTTAAGAAGTTCCTCAGGCGAGGAGGCGCGCTGAAAGAGGCGTTTTGTAACCGCTGCGGTTGTTTCGTCCCTCGTTCTGGAGCTCAGCAGCACCGCCACGAGTGCACGGAAGGGCGTGGTGATGTGCTTCTTGAACTCATACACAGGTGCGTGTCGCCTTCTCGCCTCTCTCTCCATTACCTCGAGAAGCTCCTCCCAGGTGAAGTGGTCGAGCACGCTCATAGCACCACCAGCAGCATTACCAGCAACGCAAGAGCCTCGAAGGCTATCTTGAAGAAGATTATACGAAGCGCCATCCCTCTGGAAAAAAGCGAGGCAACCACCGGCAGGGTGTGCTGGGCGTATATTCTCGGTAGAGAAAGCACAAGGCCAAGGACGAGGGTAACGAGCGCCTCCTCCTGGGTGAGCAGCCCCTGCTTCAGCAGCTCCCCCGTCACCGCGAAGCCGGCGATGACATTGGCAAGCTGCGTGGCGATAACGATGGCCGCCTCTCCCGGGAGGGAGAACACCGCCATCACCGGCTGCGCAACCCCTGCAAATTCTTCAAGCACTCCAGAATTGAGAAGGTAGCGCACCCCCAGATAGGCGGCAAGGAAAACCGGCAAAACGCGGATAAGGGTTTTAAAGCTCTGCTCCAGCGCCCTGCGCACATTGCTCTCTCCCCTCCTCTGTCCCAGTTCAACCCTCCGCTCGGGAAGCCTGAGCCTTGCGTAGAGCAGCGCCGCGGAGCTCTGGATAAAGCCGCTCCCCAGCTTCACAGCCATGTACTTCGCAGCAAGGGGAGCGCCCACCAGGGGCACCATCACTGGCAGGTAGAACTTGGGTACGCGCAGCACCTCGTAGGGAAAGGAGGTGAGGAAGGTCGTCAGGAGCACCTCCCTCTCGGTAACTCGGCCGCGGCGCAGAAACTCCGCCAGCGTTGAGTACCCTGCGCTGGGGCTGAGCATCCTGGCAAAGGCGCTCGCAGCCACCTCTCCGCTCAGGTGAGAGACAGCAAGGAATGGTGCTACTGCACCCGCAAGATATCGGGTAAGACCCAGCTCCAGCAGCAGATTTGCAAGCAATATGCCTGCGCAGAGGTACACCAGGGTCTCCAGCAGGTAGCTCACGCCAACACCTAAAACTCCCTTTTTATGGCATAGTCCGCAATAACCTCAAGAGCACGTCTGGCGGGAGTAACGGGAAGCGATGTCAGCTGCTTCTTTGCCCTCTCGACGAAGTGCCTCGCCCTTTTTCCCGCGTACTCGATGGAGCCCGCCTTTTCAAGAATCTCCAGCGCCCTCTCCACATCCTTCGAGCTTTTCTGACCTTTCCGGAGAATCTCCTCCAGCTCCTGTCTCTCGCGCTCTGGAGCACTGCGCAGCGCGTGGAGTATAACGAAGGTGGGCTTGCCCAGGGAGATGTCCATTCCCACCTTTTTGCCCAGCACGCTCTCGCCGCCCACGAGGTCGAGCAGGTCGTCGGTCATCTGGAAGCCTATCCCGAGGAGATAGCCGAAGCGTGCGAGTGCACAAATAGCATCCTGTTCCGCTCCACCAGCGAGAGCTCCGCAGGCGGCGGAAGCTTCGAAGAGGCTCGCGGTCTTGCGCTCCACTATCTCCAGGTACACCTCCTCCGTCAGCGAAGCGTTGCCCGTGTGCAGCGTCTCCAGCACCTCGCCCTCGGCGAGGCGCATGCATGCTCCGCTGACCACCTCACTCACCCTGCGCACCGGGTGCGTGCCTATGTATCCGAAGGCGCGGGAGAATATTAAATCCCCCGCAAGGATTGCAATATCATTGCCCCACCGCGCATTTACAGTCTCAACCCCGCGGCGCATTGTGGCGTGGTCGATGATGTCGTCGTGGATTATGGTGGCGGTGTGGATGAGCTCGATCCCCACGGCGATTCCGGCGATATTGGAGACCTCCCCCTCTGGCTCAACCGCCCTGTAGGCGAGAAGCACCAGGGCGGGACGAATCCGCTTTCCGCCGGTAAGAATCAGGTGCCTTGAAGCGCTGTACAGCTCAGTAGGTGTTGCCTCGGGGATGCTCTGGAGAAGCAGCCCCTCAATCTCCTGCATGTCCTCTCTGAACCCCGGACAGGCCTCCGCCACAAGCTGCCAGAGCGCGTCCATTAAAAAACCTCTGGCTAATTGCCCTGGCTAACGTCTTAAAAAAGGAGTTGGAAACTACGCCTTTATCAGGTGGCACTTCGCCCTGTCAGAGACAATAAGAAGCAGTTCACCGTCTCTGTCACGCTTTGTCTCGACCTTTAATCCCGCGAATACTCCCACCACATCGTGGAGCCTTGGCGGATACGCCTCCAGATCGGGCTCGCGGTACACCTTCGGGTCCCTCGGTCCTTCCATAATATCACCTCTCTTTATTAGATATTCGCTCATTTATAAAACTTGCCTTCGACGATAGACGTGATGTGAAAAATTTTTTCTTAGTTAGAGTGCCCTGATAGGCAGTCCTCAGGAGGAGTGCCATGAAGGTCAGCATCATAGGCGGAGCCGGCAGGGTTGGCTCAGCGGTGGCATACACTCTGGTCTCTCACCGTCTTGTTGAGGAGCTCTACCTTCTGGACATAGCTGGCGAGCGCGCCGCCGGTGAGGCTCTGGACATAACTCACGCGCTTGCGGGAATGGAATGGGATGCGACGATTGAAGGCGGAGACAGCTACTCGGGCGTCGCGGGTTCGGAGGTTGTGATAGTCACCGCGGGAGTGCCCAGAAAGCCGGGGATGAGCCGCCTCGACCTAAGGCACAGAAATGTGGAGATAGTGCGCGACATCGCTAAGAAGGTGGCCGGGGTCTGCGACGACGACGCGCTCCTCCTTGTGGTCTCCAATCCCGTGGATGTGCTCACCTACTATGCCTGGAAGGAGTCGGGCTTTCCCCACGAGAAGGTCTTTGGGCTTGGAACAATGCTGGACACCCTGCGGCTGAAGTCCCTGCTCAGGAAGAGGCTGGGCGTGGGCTACGAGGAGGAAGCCTACGTCTTCGGGGAGCACGGGGACAGCATGCTTCCTGTGTTCAGGCTCAGAGAGAATCACCCGCGTGAAGAGCTCATGCGCATTTTTGAGGAAGTTAGAGAGGGCGCCGCAAGGGTGATAGCCTGGAAGGGTGCCACCTGGTTTGCTCCCGCCGTGGCCATAGCGCGCGTTGTGGAAGCAGTGCAGAAGGGCGGTGCCTATCCCGTATCCACCTTCATAGAGGAGCACCGCCTCTACCTGGGCCATCTTGCAGAGATTTCCCGCAGGGGCGTGCGCAGGGCGGAGTTTGAGCTTACCCCGGAGGAGGCGCGTCTCTTCCAGCGCTCCGCAGGGGTGGTGAGGCGCGCCATAGAGGATGTTTAGAAGTTCTCCACCAGCGACGCAAGCTCCTGCTCGCTCAGCAAACCCGAGACCCATACCACCCTGTTCCCGCGGGCGTAGTAGTAGTGCACCTCTCCCATCCCCCGGGCTCTGAAAACCTGAACCTCACCCACCTCAACACTTCCATCTGGCGAAAATAGTCGGGAGCTTCCCAGCCCGGTGTGCATCCGCGCGAGCAACTCCCGGGCGACGCTCTCGTTCTGCGCCACACCAACCCACACCTTCACCAGCCTGCCGTCTTCGGCGATGTACTCGGCAATGAGCGCATCTTCAAGCTGGAGCTCTGCTCCCCCGTGAAGTGCAACAAGCTCCTTCTTCGCCTCCTCACCAACCCTGAGGCTCGCAAGGGTGAAGTTTGAGAGCTTAAGCTCGAGAGTCTTCTGAGACTCCGGAGACACATCCCGGAGCCCTTCCTGCAGAAGAGCTGCTGCAACCAGCGCCGCACCCAGCAGAATCAGCAGAGGGCTACGAAGCCTCATGCCGGCGACCTCCCGGGTCGTACAGGATGCAGAGCAGTATGCCGAAAACAAAAAGCGCAACACCCATCCACACCTGATTTATCAGCGGCTTTATTCTGACGGTCATGGACATCTCGCCCCTGTAGGTGGGCGAATCCATAACCACAAACACATCTCTGCTGAGGCTCCTGTCTATCAGGGGTCGCCTGGCATCGCCGTTCTTGTACACCTCAAACTTAACATCTCCCTCACCTATCTTTGCCTCACCCCTGAAAACCGCAACTCTGGCGAGCTGCACACGCCGGAATGCGCCGGCCGGGCTATCGCCTATCTGCTCCGCCAGCAGCACCACATCATTTCTCCCCTCCGGGGTTTTCACATCCGGCAGAGGCATGCCCGTAGCCACGACCACCTCTCCTCTTGCCAGGTTCACTCCGGGAGCAGTGGCAACCCAGAGCTCGCCGGTGGAGTCCTTGAGTTTGACAAAGGTGGCATGTCCTCCGTCAAGCACCTCGCCTACCATGCCCTGAACAGAGAACTCGCCCTGAGGAGTTCTTGCGGCTGCCTCTCTGAACTCGGCTATGCTCATACCGTAGCTGCTTCCGGCGCCGCTGCCGTAGTCGATGTAGTCCCTGTAATCCAGGAGCTTTATCCTGTAGTCTGTGAGTACCTCCCCCTGGTGCACACCCCAGGTGCCCAGCCTGCCGAAGCCTTCGTGGAACTCCGCCTGGGTAAGGGGTTTTTCCTCGCCGATGCGGTTCTTGTTCAGCGTCACAGAGAACTCGCTGGTAAAAAGGGAGGAGAAGACGACGCCTATCGCTATAAGAGCAACACCCAGGTGAATAGCTATAACCCCCGCCTCCCGCAGCTTCCTCCTCCTGGAAGCGCGTGAGAAGAGCTGCCACCTCTCAGCAGAGGCATAGAGGATGTAGGCGACGGGTGGAATCACGCTGAGGGAGGAGATCTCACCCAGGGTGGCATACAGCAGCGGCTTCGACGCCGAGATGAAGGAGGTGTAGTCCACTATGTTGAAGTCCTCAGTGGGCTTTATGAACACGGCTATCAGTGTAATCAGGGAGAAGACCCCAAAGGCGCCCAGGGCCTCACGCTTTCTGCTCTCTGTGTAGTGGAGCCCCAAACCGATCAGGAGCAGCATCAGCAGAAAGAAGGGATAAAGCCAGAGGTTGAAGAACTGCTTTGTTATTGCGTACTTCTGGGTGGTTATCAGCTTCATAAGCGGTGGAAAGGTGATGCCGTAGAAGGATATGAAGGTTATTATCAGAAACACCAGGATGGCAGCGTAAAATATGTTCGTCCTGCTCACCACCCCCCTCTCCTCCTCCCTTCTGGGGGTGCGGAGGTACTTCCATATCCCCAGAACCAGGGGCACGGTGAAGGATATGCCCACAAGCAGCATTATGTACCTCCCCGCACTGCCTGCAATAAAGGCGTGCACACTCTCAAAAATTCCGCTGCGCGTTACAGCGGTGGCGTACACAACCAGGGAGAAGGAGAAGGCCACAAGAACCGGGGCAAGAACACTGTACTTGGTGCTGTCGCGCCGGTGCTCCAGTGTAACGTGTACCGCCGCGGTCAGCATGAGCCAGGGCAGGAGCATGGCAGTCTCCACAGGGTCCCACGCCCAGAAGCCACCCCAGCCCAGGGTCTTGTACGCCCAAATTCCGCCGAAGGTCATTGAGATGGTGGAGAAGAGCCAGGCGAAGCGCAGCCACTGCATGCCGGTGGTCACCCACAGCCTCTGCGCGGCATCATCTCGGCGTCTGCGCGCTGTGGTGAAGAGGTAAACGACGGCACCGGCGAAGGGTATGGTGGTGCCCGCGTAGCCCAGGAAGGTGGTGAAGGGATGGGACGCCATCCAGGGGTCGAGCAGCAGGGGATTCAGACCGTTGCCATCCTCGGGCATGAAGCCGGGCGGCAGGTCCGGATAGGCCTGGTAGATGGTGGTAAAGGGGGACTGCAGGAAAGTGAGGAAAGTGAAGTAGAGCCCAAGCACGATGACCACCAGCTGGGTGTGTCTCACGAAGGCAAATCTGCGCTCATCCCCGCGTTCGAGGTAGAGGGCGCTGAGTGCAATGAGCATGGCCCAGAAGAGGAGGGTGCCCTCCTGCCCGGCAAGTGCGCCGGAGAGCTTGTAGTACATCGGATATGCAGCGCTGGAGAAGCGCCACACGTAGTAAATACGGAAGTCGCTTACAGCAAAGTAGTAGAGCAGAAGAAGAAAGGCAACACTCAGGGAGGATGCGAATAGCAGCAGCGAACCCCTGCGCAGCCTCTCGAGTCTGCCCTGGGGAAGCACCAGAAGCAGAGCAGCAGCGCTGCCGCTGAGCAGCGCAAGCACAAGAAGTGCATCACCGGTGTTCATTCTCCTGCTCCTCCGGCCTCTGCCTTCACCTTGAGGAGCACCCTCTTGAAATCATCCGCAGGCATGTACCCTGGAACGCGGGTGATTATCTCGCCGTCGTAGGTCATGAAAATCACGTGCGGCGGTGCCGCCACGTTGAAGCGTCGCGTATCCTCCTTGTTGACATCCATGTCTATCGCCACCCTCACGAAATCCCGGGCGAGAATCTGTCTTATGTCCTCCCTGGAGAAAACCTCCTTGTGGTACTTCTCGCAGTATATACACCAGATGGTCCAGAAGTACACCATCATGGGCTTCTTTTCCCTGAGGGCAACCTCCGCACCGGCGTCGTAGGTGTTGTACCACTCCAGCTCAGCGATGTAGGTGTAGTTCTGGTCGCTTATCACCGGCGTGGCGCTGGCGGCATAGTAGGCGAAGATAGCCACTGCTGCTAAAGCGGCAAGAGTTAGGAGCCTCCTGGTTTTTAGCATGGATTCACCTGATTTAAAATAATATTTGCCGGTGTTTAACTACTTTTTTATTTACAAAATGAAAAAATGCACGGGATAGAGCTTTTCAGGATGACGTTAAAGCCCGTAGCTCTCTCCCGGCTCGAGAACCACTGCCTGAACACCCTGCTCCTCGACCAGGCGCCTGAACTCTTCGGCACTCTCAGCAAGAATCGGGAAGGTGGCATAGTGCATGGGTATCGCAAGCCTGGGCGAGACCAGCTCAACCGCCTTTGCAGCGATTCTCGCGTCCATCGTATACCTGTCGCCTACTGGCACGAGCATCACCTCGGGCGAGAAGAGCTCTCCTATCAGGCGCATGTCTCCGAAAACGCCGGTATCGCCAGCGTGGTAAACCTTAACGCCGTCGAGCTCCACGATGTAGCCACATGCAGAGCCCATGTAGCGCCCGGCATTGCTGCTCGAGTGCAGCGCGGGCACGAGTGTAACCCTGACGCCATCCAAGTCGATGCTGCCGTAGATGTTCATCCCCTCCGCCTCCACACCCTGCTCCTGCAGAAACACCGCTATCTCGTGAATCACAGCTATCTTCGGCTTTGCGCGCTTTGCAATAGCAACGGCATCGCCCAGGTGGTCCTCGTGCCCGTGGGTGATGAGGAGCACCTCCGGTGAAAGCTCCTCCGGCTTAACCTTCGCAAGGGGGTTGCCCGTTATAAAGGGGTCTATTAGCACGCGCCTGCTCCCCCGAAGTTCAAAACACGCATGCCCATGCCAGGTTATCTCCATCCAACCACCTCCGCAGAATAACAAAAAACTATCGTCAAAAATAAAAGAGGGGAGCCCCCTACGGAGGTCCCGGCTCGTACCAGGGCGGAAGCTCAAAGTCGGCTTCCTTAAGGTGCTCGGGCCACACTATTACAGGGCGGGGCTCACCTATCTCCGGGTTGTAGCGCAGCTGCTGCATGTACAGCTCAAACTTGCTCTCGCGGTAGTCCTCGCTGAATTTTATCTTGCCGTCCTTCATGGGCTCCACTATCTCCTCCATCTCCAGCTGATTGAGCGCCTCAACAATCTTCGCCTTGTCCAGGCTTCCCGCAAGCTCAATTGCCTTCGCTGCTATGTACACGCCCTCGTAGGTAGAGGCGCCCATCATACTCGGGTAGTCCCCGTACTTCTTGTAGAAGGCCTCCTTGAAGCGCTTTGCGCGCTCGCCCACAGGTGTTGGTGGGGTGGTGTACGGGGAAAACCTGCTCTCCTGGATGGAGTAGTCGCCCCACTCGCCAACGTCGCGGTAGTAGTCGGGGTCGTCAGTGGCTTCGACAGCGAGGTAGATGGTGTTCAGGCCCACGTCACGCCTGCCCTGCGTGACCAGGGGCACCTGCTCATTGAGGAAGGTCGCCGGATAAACCACATCCGGCTTAGCGGCCTTCACAGCCGTGAGTATGGTGCGGAAGTCGCTCTCCCCGCGCTTGAACTTCTCCTCGGCCACCAGGGTTATCTTGAGGTTGTGCTTTTCAATCGCCTTCTTCACACCCTCGAGCACACCCTCGCCGTACTTGCCCTCCTGATAGACCACGGCTAAGCGCAGCTTGCGGTCGTCGCTGAAGCCGAACTTCTTGTTTATCGCAGGCCTAATCACCTGGTCAACGAAGAGCATTGTCGCCTCAGAGTAGTCGTCTGTGGTGGGGCAGTGGTGGAAGAAGGTAGAGGTGTCTATATCCGTCCTTCGCGTTATAAGCGGTGAGCTTGCGCCGGTGATTATGAAGGGCATCCTGTGCTCAGCCGCAACCACCTGGTCGGCGTAGGTTATGCTGCTCGAGAATCCGCCCACAAGCACGTGCACCTTGTCCTCGGTTATGAGCTTTGTCACCGCCTTAACGCCCCCCTGAGTCGAGGTCTCCGTGTCGCCTCTGTAGAGCTTCAGCGGCAGCTTTTTGTTGTACTCCTTCACATAAACCCCGCCCTGGGCGTTGATCTCCTCTATCGCAAGCTCCGCCGCCTCGAGCATGTCGTTGCCGGTGGTGCTCGCTGGTCCGGTGAGAGGCGCCACCAAGCCTATGCGTATCGCCTCAGGCGCTTCCGGAGTTCCGGGAGTCTTCTGGGGCTCCTCCGCCTTCTGGGCGCATCCTGCAATTAACGCCAGAAGCAGGAGCGGCAGCAAAATCTTACATGTTTTCCTCAACCTCGGCACCTCCTGTGCTATGTCAATACATAGCACCCTACGTGGGGGTTGGTATTTATAATTTTTGGGAGTGCGGTGCCGAAAAATGGCGCACAAAGCCGCGCATGGGATAGAAAAGGTGCTGGATGTTTCTGCAAATGCTGCAGACTCAGCTTCCGTTCACCACTGTCAGAAACACCTCCTCGAGGCTGGAGGTATGTGTCTCTATGTCCAGAATCTCACCGCCTCTCCGAACCACCTCCCTTGCCAGGGTGTTGACCTCATCTATGCTTGAGCAGAGCACGGCTCTGCCAGCATCCAGTCCGTCTGCTCTGAACCTGAGGGTGTACCTCACTCCGCCGAATCTGCGCTTTATCTCCGCCACGCTCCCCTGGGCGAGCACCCTCCCCCCCTTTAAGATTATAATCCTGTCACACAGCTTCTCCGCCTGGTACAGATTGTGGGTCGTCAGGAGCACAGTTTTTCTGCCCCCCAGCCTGCGGATATACTCCATTACCTGGAAGGAGGTTATGGGGTCTAAGCCAGAGGTGGGCTCGTCGTAAACAAGCAGCTCGGGATCGTTTATAAGGGAGCGTGCAATTGCCACCTTCCGCCGCATCCCCTTCGACATTTCACCCAGCCTGCGCTCCTGGTGCTCGAGGTTCAGTTCGTCAAGCACGCGTCCCGCCCTGCGCCTGCTTTCGTCCCTGCTGAGCCCGTAAATCTCACCGAAGAATTCCAGGTACTCCAACGCGCTCATGTCCTCATACACCGGGCTCTCCTCGGGCAGGTACCCTATGAGCCGCTTCGCCCGCTCACCCTCCTGCTTTATGCTGTAGCCAGATATGGTTATTTCACCCTCTGTGGGCTCCATAAGACCCACCACCATCTTTATAATCGAGGTTTTCCCAGCCCCGTTGGGTCCCACTATTCCGACTATTTCTCCCTTCTTCACCCTGAAGGAGACCCCGTCAACCGCCAGAAAGCTGCCATACCTCTTTGAAACATTTTCAACCTCAAGCATACTATCCCCGGGAGAATTTACATTTGAAGATTACATAAGGGTTATTTTTCAGCCATCGAAACAAAAAGGTTAATATATCTCTTGAAAAGTTGACTGAAAATGAATTTGGGGAACCTGATAACAGTTTCAAGGTGGGAGCTCAGACGCTCCCGGGGGAGACTCAGCGCCGGAGTTGTGCTCGCTGTGCTTCTGCTCTCAACCTCCCTCCTGCTCCTCTTTCTCACATCCCTGAACTCCCCATCCCGGGTGGTGTTCTACTCTGTCGGGATTCAGGGGGAGGACAGCATTCTGAGCGGTGCGCTGGAGTATGACGGAAGATTCAGGGTGGAGAGGTACCCGGGTGATGCGCAGCGTCTTCTGATGGAGGGCAGGCTGGACCTGCTAATCCGGATCAGCGATGGTGTGAGTGTGCTTTACACTCCCGAGGAGAGCTCCCTTGCAGCTCTGGATGCGCTCGCTCAGGCGATCAGTCTCTACAAGACCCTCACTCTCTTTGCGGTTGAGGCCGAGCAGGTGAACTACGCCTTCCCGCTGTGGATTCAGACCCACTATCTGAAGCGGGAATGGGAGTTTCAGTACTTCACCCTTCCCGAAGCCAGCGAGGATGCGGAGGATACACGTGCAGGGGCGTCTAACGGAGAATCCCCTGCCGGTAAAATTGCCGGTGGTGAGACTCCCCCGGAAGCACTTCCGAGTTCTGAAGCGGAAAAGCTCCTGAATAGCTACAGGAGGTCCTGGCTGGATATGAGCGGGATAACCACCGAGGAAGCCAGGATAACCCTGCCCACCCTTTTTACTCCGCCGCTGCCCTTTAAATCTGTGCTCCTCGCCTTTATAGTTGCTCTCCCCATATACCTTTTCTCTCAGTTCTACTCCGCAAGCATGCTGGAGGAGAGGAACCACCGCCGTGCCGAGTTGCTGCTCGCCTCACCGCTGAGCGCTGGCGATGTGGTGGCGGGCAGAATGCTGGTGTACCTGTGCCTGAGCCTTACCGCCATTGCCGGCACTGCGGCAATTTTGCGCAGAAGGCTGGAGCCCGAGGTGGCGCTGATACTGCTGCCGGTGGTCTTCCTCTTTCTCTCCCTCTCGCTGCTCGCCTCCGTGCTGAGCAGAAGCTACAGGGAGAACTCCTTCATCCTGATATTCCTGTCGGTGACCCTCTTCTCCTTCCTCTTCTTCCCGGCCATGTTTGTGAATGTGCATGCGGTGAGCACCATTTCACCCGTCTCGCTGCTGGTGGAGGTCTTCGAGGGAGGCGAAGTTGAGCTCGGCGACTACCTGCTTGTTGCCTTCCCCTTCTTTGCCGCAGGCAGTGTGGTATTCCTGCTTGCCACAGGTATGTTCACGGACTCGGTACTGTTCCCCCAGAAGCCAATATCCCACAGGCTCCTATACGGTGTGTGGACCCTGTGGAGCAGGCTTGGTGGCGGTAAACCCGCCCTGGTGTTGCTCGGGGCAGCTGCAGCGGTGCTCGCATATCTGCTGGAGCTCGGGTACATCGTTGCCCTGTTTCAGCTTCCATTCCCGCTTTCACTGCAGCTGCTCCTGGTGCTGGCTGCCTTCTCAGAGGA
>WANX01000069.1 GCA_015521565.1 Candidatus Hydrothermarchaeota archaeon | reverse complement strand
TGGGGGCAGAGATTTCAGAGCTGAGGGACGTGCGGGAGCAGCTTTCCGGTGAGAAGGCCGCACTGGAGGCGGAGCTTGAGAAGGAGAGGAAAAAGAGCGCCGAACTGCAGGAGGAGCTCTCGAAGCTCAGAGAGGAGGTGGAGAAGGCGCTAAGAGACAGGGAGGAGGTGATCAGCTCTCTGAAGGCTGAGCTGGGGAGAATGAGGGCGGAGAGGGCGGTTATGGAAAGCAGCCTCAACGAAACCCTGGAGAAGGAGAGGGAGCTCAGGAGCGGGGCTGAGGGCAGGCTCAGGGCTCTGGAGAAGGAGATTGCTGAATTGAGGGACCATCTTTCTTCATTGGAGGATGAGAGGGAGCTTCTCGCCGGGGAGGTGAAGAGGCTGAGACGGCTGCTTGAAGCGCGGGGAAAGGGGAGCAGAAGAGTCAGGAGCGGGAGGGACGAGGCCTATGTGGGCGAGAAGATAGATGCACTGCGCAGGAGGAAGTAGGGTGTTTCCCGGAAGGGTGCTGGGAATTGGAGCCTTTGAGGTGATGGAAATCCTGGCAGAGGCGCAGAGGATGGAGCGCCGGGGTGAGAGGGTGATTCACCTGGAAATAGGCGAGCCTGACTTTCCAACGCCTGCGAGGGTGGTGGAGGAGGCGTGCAGGGCGATGAGGCAGGGAGACACCCACTACACCGACGCCAGGGGCACGCGTGAGCTGAGGTGCGCCATAGCTGAGCACCTGAGCACCACCCTGGGTGTGGATGCTGACCCCTCGCGGGAGGTGCTTGTCACCGGCGGTGTCAGCCTGGGCCTGCTCTTTGTGCTGGCTTCTCTGCTGGAGCCAGGGGACGAGGTGCTGATAGCTGACCCGGGATACCCCTGCTATCCCAACTTCATCCGCTTCTTCGGTGCCAGACCGGTGAGGCTCAGGCTCCAGAGAGACGGCTCCCTTTGCCTGGAGGAGCTTAAGGAGAGGCTGGGCGGGCGCACAAGGGCTGTGCTGATAAACACCCCGGCAAACCCCACGGGAACGTACCTCACCGAAAAGGAGCTACGCGCGGTGTGCGAGCTTGCCTCGGAAGTAAAGGCCTGGGTAATAAGCGACGAGATATACTCGGGCCTAATCTACGATGGGGAGCGAAGTCCGAGCGTCCTCCAGACGGGTTACGAGCGCGCTGTAATGCTTGACGGATTCTCAAAGCTCTACGCCATGACAGGCTGGCGGCTCGGCTACTTGGTGGCACCCTGGCAGCTGGCCGTTCAGGTGCTCAAGCTCCAGCAGAACTTCTACATCTCGCCCAGCTCCTTTGCGCAGCGAGCGGCAATCGCGGCGCTCTCCCTCCGAGAGGAGGTAGAGGAGATGAAGCGCCAGTTCGACAGGCGCAGAAGGTACCTCATAGCGAGACTCAGGAGCATGGACGGCTTCAGGCTGACCCATGAGCCGAAAGCCGCGTACTACGCCTTCCCGGACGTGAGCGAAATCTCCCGCGACTCCGCAAAGCTTGCAAGATACCTGCTGCACAGCGCAGGGGTGGCGGTTACTCCGGGCGCCGCCTTCGGCGAGGCGGGCGAGGGGCATGTGCGCATATCCTACGCCGCCTCCCTGGAAAGCATAGCCGAGGGCATGGACAGAATTGAGGCCGCGGTGGAGAGCTGGGATGATGGCTGTTGAGAGCCCACGAAGGTTGAGATGCGCAGGAGGAGATAAGCCGGAAAAGCGGTGTAGAGACGGTGCGGCGGATGACTACTCCCCGAGGGTGAGTCCGAACTCCTCCTTCAGCACCATAATCGCCGCCTGCGGAGGTATAACGCCCTTTTCGGTGATTATCAGGTCTATATACTCAGCGGGGGTAACGTCAAAGGCGGGGTTCCGTATCTTCACCCCCGGGAACTCCTCCGGGGGGGCAACCTCTCCAGCGGGGCGCTCCTCTATCTCCACCAGCGCGCCTATCACAGTGCCGGGGTGGAATTTGTAGGTCTCTGCGGCGACCATAAACACCACCCTCGCCTCGTGGGCAGCCAGCGCAATCTGCGAGGTGCCTATCTTGTTTATTACGGCACCATTGGCCGCAATGCTGTCAGCGCCGACCACCACCTTGTCCACCTGCTTCATGAAGGTGCGCACCGCGGAGTCCACAATCAGCGTTACGGGTATGCCCTGCTCTGCGAGCTGCCTCGCTGTAATGTGACCCTGATAGCGGGGCCTGGATTCGGTGGCGATGACCTCTATCTGCTTGCCCTGCCTGAAGGCTGTGGTTATCACAGAGAGCGCCGCCTGGGAGTTGCAGTGGGTTAGCACAATGTCGCCATCCTTTATGCGCCTTGCACCTATCTCCCCTATTTTCTTCAGGGCAATCTTCGAACTGGCGATGAACCGCTCGGCCGCCTCTATCACGGCACTCCTGATTTCTTCTACATCGCTCCTGCCGCGAGCGGCGAGAAGCACATAGTTTACAGCGTTTGGCAGGCTCACCGCCGTCGGTCTGGCACTCTTCAGAATCTCTCCGGCCCTTTCCAGACGGGAGAGGAAATCCCGTGCACTGTTCCCGCGATAGCTCAGGGCAAAGTCACGAAGCGCCCTGGCGGCACTCCGTGCAATCTTGCCAGCGCCACGAATCTCCATACCCGCGATTTTCCGCGCCACTTCCTCAACCTTATGGCTCATCTAACATACTCCCCTGAACCCTGCTTTCCATCAGCCCTTCGGCACCCTCCTTCCCATCACTCACCAATCTGCTGCTCAAGGCACAGGTCCAGCTCCTTCTTCAGCCTCTCTATTTCATCAGGCAGAGTTCTGAGAAAATCTTCAGCCCTGCGTGTGGTCACCGCTCCCTGTGGAGAGGGCTTTATTATCCCCTTCTGTTCGAGTACTCGCAGGGAATAGCGCACCCTGTGCTGGGGTATGCCGCTGAGCTCAGAGAGCTTTATTATGCCCACGGGCTCGTGCCTCTTTACGAGGCGGAGCACCGCAACATGTCTGCGGAGAAGCTCAATCTCGCTCCTCAGGTTCTCAAGCATCTGTCAACCCCTAAGTTTTAATACGGGAAAGATTTTATCTCAGGGGTATATAATCGTAGCGGTGCTGCAATGAAGGCGGTAATCAGAGGTACTGTACAGGCAAGGGGAAGTGCTCCGGCACCTCCATCGAAGAGCTACACCCACCGCGCCTTTGTAGCCGCAGGACTGGCGGAGGGAAGCTCAGTGGTCCGGAGCTACCTGGTGGCGGAGGATACTGAAGCCACCATAGAGGGGATGCGCAGCTTTGGTGCTGGCATAGAGGAATTCGAAGGCTTCGCCCGCGTGCAGGGAACAGGAGGCAAGCTGACAACACCTGTCAGAGCCATAGACTGCCGCAACTCTGGCACCACCCTTCGTCTCCTCACAGGTGTCGCCTCCCTGGACGGGGTGGCTGTGCTCACAGGCGATGCGTCGCTTCGCCGTCGCCCTGTGCAGCCCCTTCTGGACGCTCTCCACATGCTGGGCGTGCGTGCTGAGAGCATCCCGGCCAACGGGTGCCCGCCGGTGAGGGTCAGGGGCTCAACACTGCGTGGAGGCGTGGCCAGGATAAGAGGCGACGTTAGCTCGCAGTTCATCTCATCGCTGCTCATGGTGGCACCGTATGCGGAGAGCGATGTTGAGGTGGTGCTCACCTCACCGCTCAAGTCAAGGCCCTATGTGGACCTGACGGTAGACGTGATGCGCAGCTTCGGTGCGGAGGTTGAGAATCACGACTACAGAGCTTTCCGGGTCACTTCGGGAAAGGGTTACAGGGGAAGAAGCTACACTGTGGAGGGTGACTACTCCTCGGCGTCCTACTTCCTCGCTCTGGCAGCGCTTACCGGCGGCGAGGTCACAGTGGAGAACCTGAATCCCGGGTCGAAGCAGGGCGACAGGGCGATTCTGGATATCCTCCGCAGTTTCGGTGCCGTGGTGGAATCGGGAAAAGGTCAGATAATTGTCCGTGGCGATACCCTGCGGGGAGTGGAGCTGGACCTGGGCGACACACCCGACCTGCTCCCCACCGTGACCGCACTCGCGGTAAAAGCCAGGGGAACCACAGTAATAAAAAATGTGGAGCACGCACGCTACAAGGAGAGCGACCGTATCTCAACCTGCGCCCGGGAGTTTGCAAAGTTTGGTGCAGGCATAGAGGAACGCTCCGATGGTCTGGTAATAAAAGGCGCCACGGAACTTCGCGGCGCTGAGGTGCACACCCACGGAGACCACCGTTTGGCGATGGCACTAAGCATCGCTGCCCTCGCCGCAAGGGGGAGGAGCGTGGTGCACGATGCACAGTGCGCCTCTGTCTCCTTCCCCGGCTTCTTTGAAGTCCTTGCAGGACTCGTACCAGAAGGAAGTGTTTTGCTGGAGGAGTAGTAATATTTTCCCTTGTTACACAGCAGGATGAAGGAGTCTTCTGTTATCCACTTACCGGAGGCGTGACATGGACGAGCTGACCTGCATATCCTGCGGAGCCTACATAAAGGTGGGCGGAGGCAACGTGAGGTTTCCCTGCCCCGAGTGTGATGCAGTAATTGTTCGCTGCCAGCGCTGCCGCAAGCTGGGGCGTCGCTACACATGTGAGTGCGGATTTTCAGGACCATGAGGTGGAACTATGGCCGAGGTTCTTGTTACCTTTAAGATAATGCCCAGAACCGCAGAGGTCAGTGCCGACAGGCTGCTTGAGAAGGTAAAAGGGGTGAAGGAGGCGAGGCTCAACTCAGCCCAGAAGGAGCCCATCGCCTTTGGGCTCGTTGCCATAGTGGCCAAGTTTGTTGTAGCCGACGAGGCAAGGGCTACAGAGAAGCTCGAAGAGGCGCTGCGCTCAATCCCAGAAGTTGGTGAGGTTGAGATAACAGAGGTGCACCGCCTGCTTTAAGGTGCGTACTTCAGATAAACCTCCTTCAGATGCTTTGATAGCTCGCTCTTGGGAAGTATGTGAAATATAACCTTCGGATGGGCCACTCTGCTGCCCTCCTCCTCCCTGGTTATGGTGAAGGGTGGCTCAAGGAAGGTAAGGTGGAACTCCTTGGCCTCCTCATCCTCGCTGGTGTCTATCATTTTGAAGGCGAAGTTCTCCTTTATCGGCACAAAGGTGGGATACGCCACCTTCTCCTTTCCCGGGCAGGCCTGAATCTTCGGCCACACGTGCCTGTCGAAGAATTCCTTCTGCTCGGGCCTGAGGATAAACTCCACGCGTTTTGTGTCCTCGCACTCAATCGCCGGTCTCAGCATGAGGTCGAACACCTGCTGATACCGCATCACCGTCATCGGTGTGTTGAACCACACAAAGGTACCCCGATTTCGCCTTGCCAGGTCTTCTCCGTGCTTGAAGTGGTCCTTTGTTATCACCTTTACCTCCGGCTCAATTGTGCTCAGCCTGCGCTCCACACTGAAAAGTGCCTCCTTCGCCTGGTCGAACTTCATGTCATGCCCTATCTCGTGGAGCGCGTGCAGTGCGAGCAGGAGGAGGATGAGGGAGATTATATACTCCTCGGGTATAAGCCCCAGCACGTGGGCTATTATGCCTATCACGCTTGCGGCCACAACTGCAAGCAGGTCCCACTCTCCGGACTTCAGGATTCTGAGCCTCATTTTCCTACCCCAGCAGCCTCACCAGAATAGCCTTCTGAACATGCAGGCGGTTCTCTGCCTGCTCCCAGACTATTGAGGCATCACCGTCAATGACATCGTCGGTTATCTCATACCCCCGCTTCGCAGGCAGACAGTGCATCACCCTCGCATCCGGGGCATGAGCTAAAAGCTCTGAGTTGACCTGATAGCTGCGGAAGACGCGCATGCGCTTCTCCGCCTCACTCTCCTGCCCCATGCTCACCCATACGTCGGTGTATATGAAGTCGGCGCCCTGCACAGCCTCTTCAGGCCGGCGGAGTATCTCAATTGTGGCGCCGCTCTCTTTTGCAACCTCCATCGCCCTGGCCACAATCTCCTGCCTGGGCTCATAACCCCGCGGAGTTGCACAGGAGAAGTCAACACCGAGCAGTGCCGAGCCCAGCAGAAGTGAGTGGCACACATTGTTACCATCCCCAACGTAGGCGAGCTTCACCCCGCGCAGTCTGCCCTTGACTTCGAGCATGGTGAAGAAATCGCTCGCCGCCTGGCAGGGATGCTCCAGATCCGTTAAGCCGTTTATCACAGGCACGCTCGCATGCCCCGCAAGCTCCACCACATCGCCGTGGCGGTAGGCGCGTATCATTATCGCATCCACATACCTGCTCAACGTGCGTGCAGTATCTGCAATGCTCTCCCCCCTGCCGAGCTGCATCTCCTTGGGGCTCAGATAAAGCGCGTGGCCGCCCAGCTGAGCCATGGCAACCTCAAAGCTCACCCGCGTGCGGGTGGATGCCTTTTCAAAGATCATGGCCAGGGTTTTTCCCCTGAGCAGTTCCTCCAGCTCCTTTCTCCTGCTGCGTCGCTTGAATTCCTTCGCCAGCGCAAAGACATCCTCCACGGCATTTCCCAAATCCAGTATGGAGAGGAGGTGCATCACTCACCCCTCAGCCTTCTCAGCCTCTCGAGTTTGGCCTCAATCAGCTTCCGCTTGCCTATATCGCTGCGGTGGTAGATGTGTTCCCCGCGAATGTGTCCTATGGCGCGCTCCGCTATCTTCTCGGCCTCAGCGAGGCTCTCCGCCACACCAACCACGGCGACGCTTCGAGATGTGGTGGTGTAGATTTCGCCGTTTTCTTCATTAACTGCGGCGTAGTAGAGTACGGCACCCTCGCGTCGAATCGCCTCCTCATCCACGCTTATCCTGGCGGGAGGTGCTGGATTTATGCCATAGCCTTTTGGCACCACATATTTGCACACAGAGGCAAGCTTTGCAAAGTTCACGTGTCTCCGGGACAGACCGCCTTCTACTATTCCTGCACATATCTCCACGAAGTCGCTTTCCAGCAGGGTCAGGACGTTCATGGCCTCCGGGTCGCCGAAGCGGCAGTTGAACTCTATGAGCTTTATTTCCCTGCCTTTCATAAACTGCCCGTAGAGCACACCTCTGTACTCCTCGCCGGTCTCCTCCCGCAGCGCACCCACTGTTTTGCGTATAACCTCCAGGGCAAAGTCATAGTCATCCTGCGTCAGGAAGGGCAGCAGTCCATCCTTCTGGGAGTAGGAGCCCATTCCGCCAGTGTTGTGTCCCCTATCGCCCTCGAAGGCGCGCTTGTGGTCCTGCACCGCGGGCATGCCGACGACGCTGCGCCCGTCCACGAAGGCCTGGACTGTGAACTCCTCGCCCAGGGCGCGCTCCTCTATCACCACCCTGCCACCGCCAATGCCGCGCTCTATTACCTCGCGCGCATATGCCTTGGCATCCTCCCTGTCTCTGAGCTGCTCGCCAACCACCTTCACACCTTTTCCGCCGGTTAGACCCACCGGCTTAACCGCCACGTCGCCCGGAAAGGAGTCGATATACTCCGCCGCTTCTTTAGCGTCATCAAAGGTGGCGTAGGCAAGGTTCCCGGGGATTCTGTACTTTGCCATTAAATTTCTGCAGAATTCCTTGCTGCATTCCACCATTGCCACAGCTCTGCGCGGTCCGACGCAGGCAACACCGGCTGCGAGAAGCTCGTCCGCGAGCCCGGCGCAGAGTGGCGCCTCAGGGCCAATTACTGCAAGCTCTATGCCGTGCTTCAGAGCAAACTCCGTCACCGCTTCCAGGTCTGTCTCCTTTGCGCGCAGTGTTGCAACGCTCAGCCTCTTAATCCCCGGATTAGCATTGCTCATCGCCGAGTAGAGCTCCACCTGCTGAGGACTTCGCTTAAGCGCCTCTGCTATGGCATGCTCCCTGGCACCGCCTCCTACCACGAGCACCTTCATTCAATAACCTCCCACATGGAAGAGATTTACCTCTATTACTATTAAGGCTATGCCCAGAAGGAAGAGGATGAAGTGGAAGAGAACCAGGTATGAGAATAGCAGGTACAGGGCGCTTTTTATATTGTTTGAGGCTTTGGTTATTGTCTCAATGCTCGCCATGGCGCTGCTGAGGGCGTTGGTGAAGTCTTCGATTAGCCCACCCAGCGGGGAGCGCAGCTCCCCCAGGCTCTTCCCTGTATCTGAAAGCCGGCCGCTCGCATTGGTTAGCCTCTGCGAGGTACGCTCCAGCTTGTTTGCAGTTGCCGAAAGCTGTGCCGATGTCTCCTCCAGCCTTTCCGCAGTGTCGGTGAGCTTTTTACCGGAGCTTCTGAGCTTTTCACCGGCGTAGGTGAGCTTGTTCACCGCCTCTGTGAACTCATACCTGCGCGGCAGGGGTGTGCCGTTGTAACGGTAGCGCTCCGCCCAGTTCATCAGCCCCTCCGCAGCCTCTTCAAGATAGGCTGCGGCATCATCATTGTACCTGGAGGCTGTGCGCAGCTCCCGGGCAGCCACACTCAGCTTTGTGGAGGCGGCGTAGATGCTGGTGCTGGCTTCGGCCACGCTGTCTCCCGCCATATTTAGCGCCTCGCCGGAGAGGCTCATGTTCTCCTCACTGGCCACAAGAGCGGAGCGCACCCTGTCCCTGCGCTCCACCATCTTCTCTCCAGCCCGGGAGATGTCCTCCTGCACCTCCTGTGATGGCTCGCCGAAGTCGTAATCGTGCACAGCTTTTATGCCGTACAGGCTTCCCAGCATGCCCAACAGACCTATGAACACCAGAAGTACGCCCAGACCTTTAAGCAGAGCAGAAGGCACGTCCATAAGCTCACCTCAGCAGCTGAGAAACCCTGAGCAGCGGGAGGAGCCTCAGCTTCTCCCTCCTTAAATTCTCCTCAGCGCCCTCTTCGCGGTCAACCACTACTATGACATCCTGGCATATTAATCCTTCGCCCCTCAGTGCGAGGGCGGCGTTGAGCACACTTCCGCCAGTGGTGGTCACGTCCTCGAGCAGCACAACCCGCCTGCCGGGCTTCCACTCCCCCTCCACCTTAGCACCTGTACCGTAGCCCTTCTCCTCCTTCCTCACCATCAGGAAAGGTCTGTTTACGCTGAGAGCCACACAGGCGACAATTGGCACCGCCCCAACAGCCACACCAGCAAGGTAGTCGTACTGAAGCCTCCTGAGTTTCTTCTCCATCTCTGAGACAATCTCACGCATAACCTCCGGCCTTGTGTAGGCCTTTTTGATGTTTATGTAGTAGCTGCTCCTCCTGCCAGAGGCGAGCACAAAATCGCCCCGCATTACTGCGTATTTTGCCAGAAGTTCTGCCAGTCTGCTCATTGCTACCACGGCACATCCTTTACTTTTAGGCGGTAGCCCAGGTAATTTACTGTGACGTGGGCAAAGGGTGTGATGACAAACAGGATTACGATGTAGTCGGCAGGTATCTCGGTTATAAGGCTTGCAAAAACCAGAGCTCCGACCACGAAGTTCAGCTGGTCCAGTAGAGGCGCCGGCGCGCCGCGCTCCAGTCCCAGACGCCGCTTTATGAAGCTGCCCGCCGCGTCTCCTGCAAGGGCCCCGGAGGCAAGCAAAAAACCAAGAAGAAGATTCCCCTGCAGCGCTCCCACCAGGGTTCCGCCGGCTATTCCCGCCAGGGTTCCACGGATGGTGACACCGTCTCCGAGAAGGCGGCGACCATCAACAAACCGCTTCCCGAAATCCACAGGAGTGCCTCCGCCGAAGATTCCTGGCAGGGTGTTTGCAACATAGGCAGGGAGGAAAAAGTATACCGCCTGAGCTATCCTTTCCAGCATGGTAAGGGGCATGTTCACACTTATGCAGTAGCGTATATAAAATTTAGCTCCGGTCTGTCCGGTCTGGAAACCTATTTATCCGGCGCCGGCAAAATTTATAGTATGCCTCATCTGCAGGTTGCCCTGGATCTGCTCAGCATAGAGGATGCACTCACCATCGCAGAGGAGGCGGTGCGCGGGGGTGCTGACTGGCTGGAGGCAGGTACGCCACTGATAAAAAACCACGGCATGCTGGCGGTAAAGCGGCTAAAGAGTAGCTTTCCCAGCTGCACCGTGGTGGCTGATATGAAAACCATGGACACCGGCGACCTGGAGGTTGAGATGGCGGCAAAGAACGGTGCTGATGTAGTTGTAATTCTCGGGGCTGCCAGTGACTTCACTGTGAAGAGGGCAGTAAACGCTGCGCGTGCCCACGGGGTCAGAATAATGGCAGACCTTCTGGGTGTGGGTGACAGACTGCAACGTGCCAGACAGCTTGAAAGGCTGGGTGTGGACTACCTGCTTGTGCACACGCCCAAGGACATACAGAAGGTGAAGCTGGAGGAGGTGAGTTCTTCGCTGGAGGAGCTGCGCAGCATAGTGGAGGGTACCGCTCTGCCCGTTGCTGTCGCCGGGGGAATAAACAGGGACACTCTCCCGGTACTGAAGCGGGCAGGAGCAGAGATTTTCGTGGTTGGAAGCGCCATAACGAAGGCGAAGGATGTCGTCGCCACCACGCGGGAGCTGTGCTCACTGGCGGGCGTCGCAAGAGCAAAGACTGAACCGGAGAAGAAGCTCAGCTACGGGGAAGTGGTTGCCGGCTTTGAGGCTCTGCCGACCCCCTTTATCAGCGATGCCATGAAACGCTTCGGTGCCATGCGGGGGTTAAAGCCCCTGGTGAGGGGCAAAAGAATCGCGGGCAAGGCCTTCACTGTTAGAACTCTGGGCGGGGACTGGGGGAAGGTGGTCAAAGCGGTGGATTTGGCAGAGGCGGGCGATGTAATCGTGGTGGACGCCCAGGGGGTAGAGATTGCAGTGTGGGGCGAACTCGCAACGCTCAGTGCGATGAGGCGGGGGATCAAAGGCGTGGTTATAGACGGCGCCGTAAGGGACAGCGACGATATTGCAAGGCTGAACTTTCCGGTATGGGCACGCAGTGTTGTGCCCAACGCGGGCGAGCCACATGGGCATGGCGAGCTGCAGGTGAGCATATCATGTGGCGGACAGAGGGTAAACCCGGGAGACATAATCGTTGCCGACGACGTTGGTGTGGTGGTCGTGCCCAGGGAGATTATGCAGGAGGTACTTGCCAAAGCGAGGGAGGTGGCGGAGAAGGAGCGCAGATACAAGGAGGAAATACGCAGAGGGAAGACCCTCTCAGAGATTTTCGGACTTTAACTTTTCCGGCGCTCTACCGCAGCTGATATGTACAGCGCTTTTAATGAGATGATATGCGGAGGATACCCATAAGCGCCCTTGCATCTCTGGGATACTGTGAGCGCTACTTTTACCTGAGGTATGTGCTGGGGTTGAGGCTCAGAGCCACACGTGCACTCATAAAGGGAGCAAATCAGCATCGCCTCTCCATGAGGCTTGACACAGCGAAGCGCTACGGCAGGGAGAATATACAGGAGCTGGTTGCACGGCTGCGCGACGCCAGTGGTGTGGTGGTGCTTCCCCGGGAGACGCTGCGGCTGAGCTTTGTCCACGATGGCTGTACCTTCGTAGGCAGGGCGGACAGGGTGCTCAAGCTGAAGAACATCGCCCTGGTGGTAGAGGAGAAGTTCGTCTCCAGAAGCTCCGGAAGGGTCAGGAGAAGCTATGAGTACCAGCTGGCCGGCTACTGTCATGCGCTCAAGTTTGGAAGAACCGGCTATTCCGCGGGAAGCTGGGTGAGCTGGCTTCCACGTGAGCTTTTCCGGCGCCTCGAGGTGAGGTACATGGTGGTGGAGAGGTGCGCTTCAACGCGGAGGGTGCTCTTCGCCTCCCGGCCGAGGAAATACAGGAGAGAGGACTTCCTGCGGGTGCTGGACAGAGCCCTGGGAATCCTGAGGGGGGAGGTGCGTCCGTCGCCGCGGGATAGCTGCAGGGGCTGCTCCCTCGCCGGGGTGTGCGCCTAACCTTCTCTCTTCGCCTGGTCAGCCAGCTTTGGCAGTGATATGCTGCGGTTGCAGCCGGGACAGCGCACTCGGTATGGTCTGCGCTTTAGCACAGCCCTGCCCGTGTTTTCTTCGCCGCAGAAGGGGCACTGAAGCAGAAACTCACTTTCCTCGCTCCCGCGGCGTTTCCACAGCACAATCTCCCCCTTCTCCTCACCCTCTCTGTTCTTGAGCTTCCTCTTGGTGAGGTAGGCGAACTCGCCGGGTTTTATACTCCTGATGTCGAAGGGCAGCTTGCTCAGGTCCATGTGGCAAGATTAGGCCACGCCTTAATAAACTTTTGCGCTACTCCAGCCTGCTGAGGATGCTGGGCAGGTCAACCTCACTGACTATCCCGGCTACCCTTCCGTCCCGCTCCACCACAGGCAGGCGGGACACCCCGTGGCTTCTCATCAGCCTGGCGGCTTCGATTACGTCAGTATCCGGGTCCACGGTAACCGGGTCGGGGCTCATTATCTCCTGCACCCGGGTGCGTCCGGGGTCTCTTTCCTCGGCGAGCACTTTGAGCACGAGGTCCCTGTCCACCACTATACCCAGCAGACGCCCATCCTCAACCACCAGCACTGCGTGAATATCAGCGCTCTTCATCCTCTTCGCCGCCTCCACAACACTCATCCGGGGCTCCACGCAGATTAGCTCCCTGGTCATTATCTCCCTCACCTTCATGCTTCCACCCTTATTATGGCTGAGGGGTGACGTTGTAGAGCAAACCTGCACAAAATTTTTAACCCCACACAGTAATCTCTGATTATGGTAAAGGGTGTCTGCCTTATCCGTGTGAAGGTTGGCGGGGAGGCTGCGGTTAGGGAGAAGCTCCATGCCATGGAGGGCGTGCGGGAGGCAATGCAGCTCTTCGGCGACTACGACTTCATTGCTATCCTGGAGGCGGAGTCGCTGAGGGAGCTCAACAGCACTGTGGACAGTATAAGGTCCATACCGGAGGTCGCCTCTACAAAAACCCTGGTGGCTGCTGAATATTAGCGCTACGGGTTGAGCTCGTCAATCCACTTTATCACAGCGTCGCACCACTTCTGGATGCTTGCCTTCATCGTGTCCTTTATCTCGTCGAAGGGTGCGGCGTGGTACACGTAGTAGTAGCCTCCATTCTTGATGTTCTTCTGCTCCCGGTAGATAAGGCCCGCGATGGTCAGATTCTGTAGCGCGCGCTGTATTGTGCTTCTGTCCTTTCCGAACTTCGCCACGAGGTCGTTGACTGTGAGCGAACCCCTGTTCACCAGCTCCAGGTATATCTCTGTCTCAAAGCTCTTCAGCCCGAACATGCAGCGCATTATGTCTATTACGGACATCTCCCGGAAGGGGGTTTTGAGGTCGGGGAGGTTCTTCATGGTACAACCTCCTCAGTGGTAGTCCACATGCCTGGTACCCTTTAACTCGCTTATCAGATTGATTGCCGCATTGGCACCCTCACCTACAGCGACAGCCACCTGGCGGTTGCCGCCGGTGCAGTCGCCCGCGGCGTAGACACGGGGCACGCCGGTGCTCTGGTTTCTGTCCACCACTATTGCAGAGCCTTCAACTGCTATACCAAGGGTACGGGCGAAGTCGGTGGCTCCGCTTGTGCCCACGGCGACGAAGAGTCCTTTTAATTTGCGCACTTCTCCGCCCTTCAGCTTTACTCCGGAAAGGGTTTCTTCGCCGGTGAGCTCTTCTATCTCCTGCGTCACCACCTCTATTCCGCTCTCTTCCAGCTTCTTTCTGAGCGCTTCCCTGGCTCTGAGCTGCTTTCCGTTGGTGAAAAGGGTTATCTTCGATGTGTAGTTCAGCAGTTCCAGTGCCTCCCTGACAGCATAGTCGCGGTTGCCAAGCACCCCCACGGGGGCATCGCGGAAGAAGAATCCATCACAGGTGACGCAGTAGCTCACACCCCGCCCTTCGAACTTCTTCAGGTTCCTCACCCCTGGACGCTCCCGCTTTACGCCGGTGGCTATGATTATCCCCTGGCAGGAGAACTCCTTCTCGGGGGTTTCCACTATGTATCCGCCATCCGGGTGCGGCTTTATGCCGACCGCCTCCTCTTCCACTATTTTTGCGCCGAAACGCTCCACCTGGCGTCTGCCCAGCTCGAGCAGTTCCTTTCCTGTTATTCCGTCAGGAAAGCCCAGATAGTTGTCCAGCACCTCCACCTTCTTCAGGGCACCTTCCCCGGGCTTGTCCAGAATCAGGGTACGCTTGTTTGCGCGGGCCGCGTACAGGCCTGCGCTCAGCCCCGCGGGACCGCCTCCGATAATTATGATGTCATACTCCTCCATTCTCAGCTCCTCCGGGTTCAGCTCCTCCGGGTTTGTGTGCACAGTTTGGACACAATTACAAGTAACCCGTGTGCTCTGCACCTATAAATAATTTTTGGGACCGCAGGAGGTGCTGCACCGCAGGAGGTGCTGCCAGGCTCCTTCTCAGGCAGCACGGCACAATCAAAAAAAAAGAAAAGGGGGTTGAATGGCGTTACAGCAATTTCTTCTTTGTTATATTTATGTATCGGATGTTTATCATGGACATCTTCTCATATCTACGTTAAATTTACAATTCCTGTCTGCTCGACATTTCAAATTTTGTGCTAATCTATTGCATCCAATGTCAATATAAAGTTTTCTTTTCAAAAACTGTATTATTTTACAAACATTTCGCTGTGCGGTACCGGAACAGGTCTTTGATTTGGCGAAGATGTCCAGGCTAATGGCAAACCTTTTTATAGCTGTGAAGTTATAGTGTATGGTGGTGCTGGGAATGGGAGTGAGGCTGATTGTGGCTCTATTTCTTTTGATGCTTTTTGCTGCATGTGCCCAGCCACAGGAGGAGCAGAAAAAGCCCGCCAGCCCTGTAGAATACGGCAGAGCACTGTTCGCAGATCCAAGCCTGGGCACCACGGGCAAGAGCTGCATCACCTGTCATCCGGACCCTTCGGCGCTCTCTGGGGTGGGGGACAGGTACAACCCTGAGGCGTACTTCAACATGGCGAAGAGGGAGATGACTCTGAAGGAGGTCATCAACTTCTGTATTGAGGTTCCCATGAAAGGCAAACCTCTCCCTGAGAATGATGAGCGTCTGCTGGCGCTGGAGGCTTATCTAAGGTCCCTGTAAGCTGGAAGCGGTGCAGGACGATTTCCCCCACAGTTTTCACAAAGTTTCAATTTTGCAGATTTTACTGTGAGAGCAAATGCTCTCCGAGTCTGGCCCATGGGCCCATGCGGTGTAAATGACAGAGTGGAAATCTCATTCTCTTTTTATTTATATTTCTGTAAAGAATAAAGGTTATTAATAGTACCTGCTGATATTTAAAAAAATTTAAATTGGTGGCAAACTTTTGGAGGTTCTCTTTGAGAAGGGGAACATGACCATGCTGGCAGAACCATCTCTTGCACTGGTGTTTCTTGCAGGCGTGCTATCCGTGGCGACGCCCTGCATCATACCCCTCCTTCCACCTTTCCTTGCGGGCAGCGTGGGGAGCAGGCTCAGGCCCCTCGCTATAGTACTGGGGATGTCAACAACCTTTACGCTGATGGGCGGGCTCTTCTCGGCTCTTGGTATTGCCGCGGGCTTCGCAGGTGAGGCACTGCGCTACCTTGCGATTGCCTTCCTCATAGCCTTCGGTGCCATAATGGTGGATGACGGGCTCAACACAGCCTACACACGTATTTCCTCTTCCCTCGTTAGCGGGTTTGCGCGATTTCTACCTGGCAGATTGGGAGATGGAACAGGAGATGGCTTCTTCCTGGGCTTGAGCCTGGGCATAGTCTGGATACCCTGCGTCGGCCCCGTGCTGGGAGCGGTGCTCTCCTACGTATCTATGGGCGGAGACATACTCAAAGGCTCCCTCATGCTCTTTGTGTACTCTCTGGGACTGGGCATACCCATGCTCGCGGTTGCGTACGGCAGCAAGCGATATTCCACAAAGCTTCAGTGGCTCAGCAAAAACTCCGCTGCACTGAGGAGGCTCGCTGGGTGGGTGATAATACTCACAGGCATAGGCATTCTGCTTGGCGTGGACAGGTACCTGCAGGCAAAGCTCCTGCCATATTTTCCGGCGCTGCTATAGGAGGTGAAAATTCTTGGGCAGGAAAAGGAAAGAGAAGAAAAAGATGAAGAAGGAGCAAAGCACAAGAAAAAATCGCCGAGGTATCTACATCCTGGTCGGTGTTCTGCTCCTGACGGTAGCGGTTGTGTACACCTTTATGAGCTCCGGAGAAGAAAGTGTGGAGGGGACTCCGGCGCTGGTAATCACTCCAGAAGCCTTCGATTTTGGCACTGTAAGCGTGCGTGGTGAAGAGGTTAGCACCCTGTTTCTGATAGAGAATCGAGGTGATGGCGACCTCGTGATAGACGACATGGACACCTCCTGTGCATGCACCTCCGCCACAATTGTGTACAACGGAAAAGAGGGGCCCAGGTTCAACATGCGGGAGCACGGCACCAACCCGAAGTGGTGGAGCCAGCGAATTCCCCCGGGAGAAAAGGCCTTCCTGAAGGTGTACTACAACCCCAGGGTTCATCCTGATATAAGGGGTGAGGTGATAAGGTATGTGAACCTCTACACCAGCGACCCGCAGAGGCCGGTGGTGAGGGTGTACATAAGGGTTGTGCAGGTGGATTAGATGAGGCTGGGGCTCTACTTCCTGTTTGTGGCCGGGGTTATCCTCGCCGGCAGCGCGGCGAAGTACCTCTCCGCGGAGGGCGAGCCCAGGGTGGAGATTGCGCCAGCGAGCCACGACTTCGGCACCATAGGCTATGAGGAGGTGAGGAAGGTTTTCGTGGTGAAAAACGCCGGCGATGCGCCGCTGGAGATAAGGGCGGTTAGCACCTCCTGCGGATGCACGCGCGCGTACATAAACGAGACGGTTATTCCCCCCGGCGGAGAGGCGGAGCTGCTGGTAACCTTCGACCCGCGCCTGATGGAGGTGGAAGTGCTCGGCAAGGTTTACCGCGAGGTATATGTGCTGACCAACGATCCTTCGAGGGGAGAGGTGGTCATCCCGATAACCGCCTTTGTGGCAAAGGAGGAGGGAAGGTGAAGCTCAGGCAGGTGCTCCTGCTGCTGCTCATTCTGGCCTCGCTTCCCCTCAGCTACGCCCGGGAGGAGCGCGGGGCGGTGATATACTACAACGAGGCATGCACCGACTGCACCCTCTACATCAAGGAGAGGCTTATCCCCCTCCTCAAGGAGGAGGGCATCTCCAATATTGTGCTCAAGGACTATATCAACAACCCGGAGTACAGAAGGGAGCTTATAGCTCTAAACGAGAGGGAGGGGATACCCCCCAGGTTGACAGGGCATCTGTCTGCAGTGATTGACGGCAGAATATTCCTGCAGGGGCATGTTCCAAGCCACGTGATCAGGGAGGCGTTGCGCTGGGAGGGCAAGCTGGTGGTTTACCAAGATTCCATGAGTGCCAACGCCAGGAGCTACCGCGTATGGGTGCCCGGAGGAGAGATACGGGAGTACCCCATAGACGAGCCCCTTACAACGTACTTCAGCGAGCTGGAGGAGATGAAGGCGGCTAATAAGCTGGAGAGCGCCTACGCCACCACGGGCTTGCTGCCTCTGGTTGTTGTTTCTGGCCTGCTCGATGGAATAAATCCCTGCGCCTTCGCGGTTCTGCTCTTCTTCATAGCCTTCCTCTACACCATCAAGAAAACCCGCGCCGGTGTGCTCAAGATGGGCGCCGTGTACATCTCTGCCATCTTTCTGGCGTACTTCCTGATAGGGATAGGGATTATGAAGGCGCTGATATTCACCGGCAAACCCCACTTCATGGCGAAGCTGGGCGCCTACCTGATTATCCTGCTCGGGCTGATAAACATCAAGGACTACATCAACCCCTTCGCCTTCCCGGTGCACCTCCGCATCCCCCGCTTCACCCATGCAACGCTGCGCAGGTGGGCTTACAAGGGCACCTTTCCCTCTGCGGCTGTGCTCGGCTTTCTCGTGGGGCTGTGCACCTTCCCGTGCTCCGGCGGAATATACGTGGCGATACTCGCGCTGCTCTCGGCGAAGACCACCTACCTCCAAGGCTTGGCCTACCTGCTGCTGTACAACTTTATGTTTGTGATGCCGCTTATAGTAATCCTCGCCCTTGCCTCGAACGAGAAGGTTACAAGGCGCCTCAAGGAGTGGGAGGAGTCGAAGGCTCGTGGAATGCGCCTCGCCTCGGGCATAGTTATGATACTCCTGGGCGTGGTTATCCTGGTGTGGTTTGTGTAGCAGGGGCTACCTCAACCCAGCCCATTTTTCAGCCTTCTCCGTATCCTCCTGCACCTCTGCCAGTTGTCTCTCAGCCTCTGGAGGAACTTCCGGAACTTCTGCATGTGCAGATAGCCGTGGCAGTGTCAGCGCGGAACACCTGGCATCCCAGAGATTCCTGCCCTTCATGACAGTACGAAGCCGCTGAGTCTGCCTTTATCAGCAAGGCGAACATCAGGCATATCTTCCAGCGTAAAGGCGATTGTGGAGTTCTTATCTCTGTGTATCCGCAGTCAGGTAGCGCTCAAGAGTCCCATCAAAAATCTTTGGTTGTATATATCTGCCTTAGCACCCATACTAAAAACTCTCCTCCACAGCTATTAAATGCCAAGACATTTACAGAAAACTCAGAAGTGCCGGGGGCGGGCAAGCTAACCCCACCACCTAAGCCTCAGGTTATTATTTCCTCATCTGCTATATAAACATTGGCATTTAATAGCCGAAAAACCTAACAAAAATAGCATGGCACAGGAAAAAACTTACCGCGTGCATGAGGTAAAGAGGCAGCTTCGAGTAACGATCCCGCGGGTGCTCGCCCAGGCTGTTGGCATTCAGAAGGGCGATAGGATCAAGTGGGTGATAGACCGCGGGGAGCTCGTGCTCAGGAAGGCGGGGAAATAGTGATATGTGCTGGCAAAAAATGGCACGTGCCAAACCATGCCAGCGGTGCCATTTTGCACACTTTGCACACTTGTAGCCACACGTGCTACCGGGGCGAGTGTTGCACGCTGTGCAGGTGTGCAGGCTCGGAATTCCGGGAATTTCCGAGTTCCGAGGTATTGGTAATCCGTTGGTAATACCAAAGTTACCAACAGTCCCGGAGGGTGTTGAAATTCAACAGCATTTCAACAGGTTCAACAGCAGATTGTTACAATCTAATAGCAATCTAATAAGTGTAACAACCGGGACCGAGCTGTTAGAATCTAATAAATGTAACAGCCCAGGGGCTCAGTCCCGGAGGGTGTTGGTAACAAAATTGTTACACTTTCATGACTTGATAACATATTTTTCAGGTTTTGGGAACAATTATTAGCACTTTGGGTAACACTCTCTTTATTTATTTGTAGCGCTACCTACCGACCGAACACCTGTCCCCTCTTCTTAACTCCGCTGCCAGCTTCACGCCTTCAAAACAGCCTTTTTAGGCTCTGGGATTTCTCTGCCCTCTTTTCTTGCAGCCTCTAACCAGAGTTCTATAGCGGTTTTGATCTCCTTAAGCGCCTCCTCAGGTGTTTCTCCAAAGGCTGAGCATCCAAGAAGCTCGGGAGCAACGGCTATAAACCCTTCATCCTCCTCGCTGTAAAAGATCTCAATCTTATACTTCTGCCACATCTCTCTCATTCCTCAAGCAGGTTATACCTCTCCACGAGCTTTAAGAACTGCTTTACCTGATATAACTTAGCCTTACATTTAACGTGTTGAATCGTTAGAATTTCTTTTATCCCTTTCTTGGTAAATACTCTATGGGAGCCCTTGCCTCCTCTGTATTTAAAGCCAAAAAGCTCTAATGCTTTGCATAAATCTTCAAATCTGACATTCTTAGGATTCTCCTTCAGTTTTCTGTATATCTTCTCCTTCTTTTCTTTCAATTTCTCACCGTCTCTTTATTCTGCCTGCCTTCTTTTTAACCCTTCCCTTTCACAGCTTCCGCGATCGCCCTAGTTACCTTTATCTCGCTCAGCAGGTCCTTAACTTCTACCAGCACCTGCATTTGTTCCTCCAGCTTCGCGATCCTCTCCTCCAGGCTATCCTCTGCCACTAAGAAGCTCTCGCCCAGGGGCATGCCGCACCTGTGGCAGAACTTACTCGCCGGATCGTTGCGCTCCTTGCACTTGGGGCACTCCTGGGGCTGCAGCAGGGGCTTATTATTCTCCTGAGCCTCCTTAATCCCATAGGCGCCCAGCAGCGCGTTATCCACGTCTCTCCCTGAGAGGTGCACGTAGGTGGCAGCCATATCCGAATCCTGCACCCAGCCGAAAAACTCCTTCATCTGCGCCTCTGTCAGGATTTTTGCCAGGTGGGTGGCTCTCGCATGCCGGAAAGCATGAGGGTTAACCTTTTTCTTTACCCCTGCCTTCTGTGCCAGCTCTCGCAATATCTTGCATGCCACCTGATAGCTCAGGTGCCTGTTTACCCACTTGGGGTTATTTGGCGTGGGTATCTTGCACCAGAGGTAGGCGTCTGGGTCGCTTTTCTTTGGGTGCTCCTCTATCCACCTTTGCAAAGCTATGGCTGAGCCGATTGTCCTTATTCTCCTCGTGCCTGTCTTTCCCTCCACCCTGAGAATTGCGCCGTACTGGTCAAAGCGCACATGCTTTAGCTTCAGGGGTAGAAACTCGCCTATCCGGCAGCCGCTCTCATAAAGGGTTAAAACAAAAGCCTTATCCCTGGTGGTATATGCTACCTCGGCTATGCGTTTAATCTCTTCCTCCGTTAGAACCTCCTCAGGCAGCTTGTTATTTTTAGGCTGCTTTGGCTTAAGCCAGGCTGCTACTTCAGGTTTACCGAGCCAGTTAAGGTATTTCTTCAGGATAACCTGGAGGTCGTGCCTTGTCCAGGCCTTGTAATTGCTCGTATTCAGCCAGGCAGCCCATTCCTTAATATCCTCCTC
>WANX01000068.1 GCA_015521565.1 Candidatus Hydrothermarchaeota archaeon | reverse complement strand
CTCTAATAGGTGTGTAATAGTTCTAAGGCCGTATCCCCTTTCTCTGTTGCTCTTTGCTGAAAGACCTCTCACGGCTTCTCTGATAGCTTCCCAATCCTCAAGATCAAATCCAGCTTTCCTAAGACTCTCTGGGATAGAAATACCATTATCAACAATACATAATTCGAGGAATCTCATTGTAGGATATTTTTGAGCCATTATATAAGCCACTGAAAATTCCGAGTGGTCATACACATTATCTATGAGTTCACCAGCCATATAGCCAAAAACATCTGAACCACCTACCAGATCACCCTTCTCAATGTCAATCAGCTTTTCAAGAATTTTGTTTCTACCCTCTTCGCTTAGGGGTATTTTCAGCACGGGGAGAGCTGTGGTGGATGGAGAATAATATTTATATCCATAGGTAATATATTTAAAATAGCTAGATGCGGTAGGATTTTCTGGCGGGATATAATTAAATCCTTTATTTTCAGCTAAAAATACAGCTACTGGCAATAATTGTGTAGGATAAAACCAATCTTCACCACTCAAATCAAGTGTTTTAGTGTTATAAGCATTCTGTCTTAACCGACAAAACCAAATATAATGTCTTAGCAGAGCAGAGCTCATCATACTAATATACCGTTAGCTGCATTAGAAAATAAAAGATTTTTGTCTTGTCCACTTCTCAATATCATCATATACGGCATCCAGAAGTGCAAGAAGAATTAAATGGTCATCATCAACTCATCAACTGTAGCTTTTTTCAAAAGGAACATTAAGACGCTTCCTTATACTCACCAGGCTGCTGAGATGCTTGTCCACCCTCCCAGCGCTGTAACCCAGAGCTAAGAGGTCGTCAACAAATCGCTTTACGTCTTCTTGGTCCTCTGGAAAAAGCTTAGAGATATAGCGCTTTGCATTCCTCTCCAAATCTCTATCCCGGTTAAATATGTCCTTAGCCACCATTCTCATTCCCGCCTTGGAAGCTATTAAACTCCAAGGCTTTTGTGGTGGCTAAGATACGCCGGGGAGGGGATTTGAACCCCTGTGTTCCGCGAGGAACACGAGCTTTCCGTCGCGAAAAACGACTCCAGGCTCGCGCCGTGGTCCGGGCTTGGCTACCCCGGCTGCAACCTTTGCGGGAGGGGTAACCTTGGAGAAGTATTTTGAAACACTTTTAAGGCGCTCTACAGTGAGGAAGGTGAACATCGCCGTTAGAAAATTATGCAACCTTTATATGCAATTTGGGGAACCCAATTTATTTTTTATCTGCACAAATCGGAAGTCTTATATTGCGCCGCTCCAAGGTTAGAGGGAGGAGGTAGCGGCTATTTTAAAACTCGGCAACGGCATCGAGATAAGCATCGCAGGCGAGAGGCTGTACCTCGACCCAAGGCGTGCAAAAGGCACAAGCTTTATCTCCCATGCCCATGCGGACCACTCGCCGAGAAGCGTCGAGGGCGAGGTGCTGCTCTCCCAGGCTACCGCGAAGCTCATGCGCAGGCGCGTGGCGGGGAGGGGCCTTGAAATGGACAGGAGCTATGAAATGCGCGACTTTACCCTGCGCCTCGCGGAGAGCGGGCACATCCTTGGTGCGAGCCAGCTGGTGATTGAGAACGGCTTTAAGGTGGTGTATACCGGCGATCTGCACCTCGAGGGCGGTGCCACCTGCGGCTCTGCAAGAGTGGAGCGCTGCGACGTTTTAATAATCGAGTCCACCTTCGGAAGCCCCCACTACGAGTTTCCCCCCCGCGAGGAGGTGATTCGCGAGCTGAAAGACTGGGTGGAGGAGCAGCATGCGCGCGGGGCAACGCCGGTGGTGCTGGGCTACTCCCTGGGCAAGGCCCAGGAGCTGACCTGCTGCCTCTCCAGGGATTTCCCGGTTGAGGTTCACCCTGCGGTTTATGAGAACAATAAAAAGTATGAAGCTCTGGGCGTGCCCCTTGGTGAGTATCGCCTGTTCTCCTGCGAAGGTCGCGAAGATAAAGTGGTGATCTTCCCGCCGGCAGCACGCAGGGCAAGGGCTTTGGAAAAGCTCAACCCGCGCTTCGCCTTCATGAGCGGCTGGGCTCTGCACGAGGGCACGCGCTTCAGGCTGGGCGTGGACGAAGCGCTGCCGCTCAGCGACCACAGCGACTTTTATTCTCTGCTGCGCTACGTGGAGGAGGCTTCGCCGCAGGTGGTATACACGGTGCACGGCTTCGCGGAGGAGTTTGCGCAGGAGCTCCGGACTCGCGGGTTCTATGCCGAGGCGCTCGTGGAAAAGAAGCTGCGCACCCTGGAGGAGTACCTGTAGCTACAGCTCATAGAGCTCGCGATTTATCCTGGGCAGCATCGCCATGAGCACCGCCTGCTTTGTGAGCTCCCTCCTGCTCAGCTTCCCCTGGCTCAGGAAGCCTATCGCCCCGCCCTTTCGGCCTATATTCGCGATCCCGCTCAGCTCCTCCATCACCTCGCCCACCTCCTGCCCGCGGAGCACAGCGCGCACCACCCGCGGGGGATACTCAAACCCCGAGCCCGCGCCCAGGGTTATAAACTCTCCGTCGCTGATGGCGCAGAACTGCACATCCATGTAGCCGGTGAGGGTGAAGGGCACCTCAATCAAACCCGCCTCTACTCCAACGCCGAGTTCCGCATGCATGCTCGCCTCCCTGGCGCGGTTCACCGCTCCCAGCACCGTCTCCTGCACGCCTCTGGGCTGGGCGCTGACCCCGGAGCTAACCTCCACGCCAAAAACCTCTGCCTCAGGGTAATACTCGCGGAGCACCTCCTCCACCGCCTTAATCTTAACCGGATTCGTAGAGCCCACGGCTACCCGCACAGCCTGCCCTCCCTGTCGATTTCTCCCCGCCTTATGCGCTGCGAGGATATGGGCCTACCGTCCTGCGCAAGAAGAAGGGGTACCAGGATTATCTCCAGCTCCCTGAGCCCGCGCTCCCTGCGAAGCGCATTAATCTCCTTTGCCCTCGTAAGGGTTTCCTCAGTAACCACTATCGCCTCGAGCTCCGCGTCGCTCACCGCAGGGCCGTAGCAGTCCTCCAGCTTGACTATCTCAGCCCGCTCCGCAAAGCCCGCCTCTGCCAGAAAGCGCCTGAGCTGGGAGAGCCTCCTCTCGTAGCTCTCCGCCCCCTTCTGGCGCGCAATGGCATCGCTGGTTAGCCCTATGACCACCCTCTCGCCAGAGCTGAAGGCAGCCCTGAGCAGCTCCCTGTGCCCTGCGTGGAGCCTGTCGAAGGTTCCTCCTACGGCCACCTTTCTGAACATCGCTTAAACTCTTGCACAAGATACACCTAATAATTTTTGCCGGGAACCCATCGCAAATCTTATATCATCGCGAGTCACTCTTACCTGCATGGGCGAAAAGATAGTCATACCCAAAGATGCAGAAACAGTTGCCGACACCTGGGTGCACAGAAACCTGAAAAACGTTATAGGGGTCAGTTACGGTATAGTTGCAAAGCATGGAGATGCCTGGCTCGTTCGTGGAGAAGCAGAGCTGTGGAAGGGCCTCTTCGAGAGTGAACATGTAGCCTTTGAAATGGAGATAGGTGATGACGGCAGTATTCTCAGGGTAGAAACTCACAGCCTGTCCAGCACATAGTCCGGCCTTATTCTGCTCCTCTCAACCTCCTCTCGCGTAGTAGCACCTGTGAGCACCAGTGCTGTTCGCATCCCCAGAGCTCTGCCCATGGCAATATCGGTGTCCAGGCGGTCTCCTATCATAAGCGTCTTCTCTGCCTCCACACCCAGCTGACGGAGTATAAGCTCTCCCATTATTCTTGATGGCTTCCCTATCAGCCTTGCCCGTGTACCGCTCGCCACCTCTATAGCAGCCACGATAGCGCCTGCCCCCGGTATGAGACCGCTCTCCGTCACAAGCGTGGGATCGCGGTTAGTTGCAAGCAGCTCGGCACCCTGCTGGATGTGTCTCTGCGCCGTGGCAAGCTTCTCATAGGTGAATTTTCTGTCGAGTCCCACCACCACTGCGCTGCAGCCGCTTTCTCTGACGCTTACTCCCCGCCACTCCAGCTCCTTCCTCAGCCCATCCTCACCCACAACATAAACACCTGCCCTCCCCCAGTGCTCTGAAACATAGAGCGCTGCCGCATATGCGGAGGTTAATATCTCATCCTCCTCCACCTCTATACCCAGCGAAGAGAGCTTGTCCACATACTCCCCTCTGGTCTTTGTGGAATTGTTGGTGACAAACAGCACCCTGCCGCGCCTTCTCAGCCTTGCTATCTTTTCCCCCACTCCCGGCAGGGGCTCACTTCCCCGATAGACCACACCGTCCAGATCCAGCACAAAAGCCTTAAAATCCATGCGCTAACTTCGCATGCAGCTTTTAAATAGCTTTACCCCTGTACGAATTCTGGAAAGTGCCTTTCTTCCCGTGGGATTTCCCGCATCCAGTATATCTATTGCTCTCCCTCTTTCCTTTCCCTGTACCTGAGGAAGGGCTCCAGAAGCTCTATTGGCACCGGCAGAATAAAGACACTCGCCCTCTCGCTCGTGGCTTCCCGCACCGTCTGGAGAAAGCGCAGCTGCATCGCCCCCGGCTCACGGGCCATAATCCGCGCCGCCTCCGCCAGCTTCTGCGCCGCCTGATACTCACCCTGGGCCGAGATTATTTTCGCCCTTCTCTCGCGCTCAGCCTCAGCCTGCGCAGCCATGGCGCGCTGCATGCCCTGGGGTATCTCCACATCCTTTATCTCCACCGCCGTTACCTTCACCCCCCAGGGGTCTGTCTGCTGGTCTATCACCGACTGCAGCTTCTCGTTGAGCTTCTCCCTCTCAGCAAGCAGCTCATCCAGCTCCGCCATGCCGATGACGCTGCGCAGCGTGGTCTGGGCAATCATTGAGGTCGCCGCCAGGTAGTTCTCCACCTCAACAATCGCCTTCTCGGGGTCTATGATTCTGAAGTACACCACGGCGTTTACCCGAACGGTAACGTTGTCCCTGGTGATTATCTCCTGGGAGGGCACGTCGAGGGTGACTGTGCGCAGGTCAACCTTCACCATGCGGTCAATCAGGGGTATCAGGAACATAATCCCCGGTCCCTTTGCACCGATAAGCCTGCCAAGACGAAAGACCACTCCCCGCTCATACTCACGCACAACACGTATTGCAGAGCTCAACAGCAACAGCGCCACTATGATGAGCGCCGGCAATGTTATAAAATCCACCACTCAGCTCACCTCCTCGACCACTAAGGTAAGGTTATCCATCTCAACTACTTTAACCTTTTTGCCCTTCTCTATGTTCCCCTTTTTCGCCCGGGCACGCCAGAGCTCTCCCCTGACGAGCACATAGCCCTCCGGGGACAGAGCCGTGCTGGCGGTGCCCACAAGCCCGAGCATGGCCTCCCTGCCTGTTGCAGGCCTCCTCTTCATAGCCCTTGCTGCAAGACCGAGGGCAAAGGCGAAGAATAGCGCTGTGAAGGCGGTGGCCGAGGCAATGAGCTTCAGCGAAATTGCTATAAACGGCTCCTTTTCAGAGTCGATGAGCATCATGGAACCCAGGAAGAGAGACACTATCCCACCTGCTGTCAGAATCCCCTGACTCGGCACCTTCAGCTCCGCGACAAACAGGATTACTGCAAAAATTATAAGCGCGAGCCCGGTTGCACTGACACTGAGCGCCTGAAAGCTCCACAGCGCCAGGATAATTGAAATACCGCCTATCACCCCCGGGAGAACCGCTCCCGGATTTGATAGCTCAAGGATAATACCGTATATACCTATCAGAAAAAGAAGATAGGCCACATTGGGGTCTGAAATTCTGTGCAGCAGGCTCTCTCTCGTGCTCATGGGTACCCTCACCACCCCTGCATCCCGGGTGCTGAGGACTCTTTTTTCACCCCTCACATCCACCTCCATCCCATCGAGACTCGAGAGCAGGTCCTCATAGTTCGAGGCTATTACATCTATTATGCCGCCCTTCAGCGCCTCAGAGGCGGATAGAGACTCGCTCCTGACAACGAAGCTCTCTGCCAGGCTCACATTCCTGCCCCTGAGTTCTGCAAGGCTCCGCATGTATGCCCGGGCATCGTTAACAACCTTCTCCCCCACGGCCCCTCCTCCGCCAACCGCCACGGGATGCGCCGCCCCCACATTTGTGCCAGGTGCCATGGCCGCCACGTGGCTTGCCACAAGTATGAAGCTTCCCGCAGAGGCTGCTCTCGCACCCCGCGGATACACGTACGCCACCACGGGTATGCGTGACTCAAGTATCTGCTGGATTATCCCCCTCATGCTGGCATCCAGCCCTCCGGGTGTATTCAGCTCAAGCACCACAATCTCTGCTCCCCGTGCCTCGGCCTCCTCCATAGCTCTGGCAACATAGTCCTGCATCACAGGTGAGATAACCCCCTCAACCTCTACCACAACAACCTCACCGGTAGAGGCATGGGCAGAGTTTATAAGCAGGAAGAAGCCCAATAGTATTGGAGCAACACGCATACTAAAACTCTGCAGCTTAATATTTAAAGACTTTGAGGTGCCGCCATGATAGAGGCCGTGTGGGTGGAAAAATACCGTCCGAAAAAGCTGGAGGAGATGGTGGGACAGCGCGAGGTGGTGGAGCGGCTTAAGGGTTATGTGGCCTCGCGCAACATGCCAAATCTGCTCTTCGCAGGCCCTCCCGGAACCGGGAAGACCACCGCCGCTCTCGCCCTTGCCAGGGAGTTCTTCGGAAAAAACTGGCGTGCCAACTTTCTGGAGCTCAACGCCAGCGATGAGCGCGGTATAGATGTGGTGAGGGGTAAGATAAAGAACTTCGCACGCACGCAGGCGATAGGAGGCGACTTCAAGATAATCTTCCTGGACGAGGCGGATGCTTTAACCAAGGATGCGCAGCATGCGCTGCGCAGGACAATGGAGATGTACACCAGCACCTGCCGCTTCATACTGAGCTGCAACTACTCCAGCAAGATAATAGAGCCCATTCAGTCGCGCTGTGCCCTGTTCAGGTTTCGTCCGCTGAGCGATGAGGACGTTGCCCAGGTGGTGCGAAGGATAGCCATGAAAGAGGGGCTCGACTTAACAAAGGACGGCCTTGAGGCGATACTCTACATTGCAGAGGGAGACCTGCGCAGGGCGATAAACCTGCTTCAGTCTGCAGCTGCCTTTGGCAGGGATATAGATGCAGAGCTGGTGTACCGAATCGTGGGCAAGGCGAAGCCGCAGGAGGTCAGGGAGATGCTCAGCATGGCCATGCAGGGGGACTTTATCGGGGCCAGGGAAAAGCTGCGCGAGCTCATGATAACCTACGGAATGAGCGGCGAAGACGTGGTTGCCCAGATGCACAGGGAAACCTTCAACCTGGACATTCCGCCAGAGAGAAAGGTGGAGCTGGTGGACACCATAGGTGAGTACGACTTCAGAATAAAGGAGGGTGCCAGCGAGCTCATTCAGCTGGAAGCGCTGCTTGCACAGTTTGTTGCAAAGGGGGGAGGCAGGGATGGGGTGTGAGGCTCTTGAGCGCGAAATTCTCCTCATCCACGAGAGGCTCGGTGACAGATACAGGAACACATTTACAACCGACCCCGCCGAGATCCAGAGGCTGGTGGAGGAGATTTCCTCTTCTGTTGAAGCTCCCGAAGAAGCGGTGCGCTGCTACGTATATGAGTACCTGAGCCTGGGCAAGCTCACACCCTTTATGATGGATGACAACCTGGAGGAGATAATGGTGGTGGGGCACGGACTCCCCGTGTACATCTTCGACAGAATCGCAGGTATGAAAGAAACCGACATCTTCCTCAGCGAAGCAGAAGTCAGGCGCCTCATCGACCGCATCGCAAGGCACAACGGCAGGAAGGTGGATTCGCAGACCCCCCTCCTGGACGCCCGGCTTCCCGACGGCTCCAGAGTAAATGCCACCCTTCCGGAGGTATCCCCCAGGGGAAGCACAATAACAATCCGCAAATTCAGGAGGGAGCCACTGACCATAGTTGACCTCATAAGATTCGGAACGATGAGCACACGCCTCGCCTCTTACCTGTGGCTTGCGGTGGAGGGGCTGCGCACAAAGCCGGCGAACATACTGGTAATAGGGGGAACCGCCAGCGGAAAGACCTCCACTTTGAACGCCCTCTCCGCCTTTGTACCTGAAAATGAGCGCATAATAAGCATAGAGGACGTGCTGGAGATATCCCTTATGCACAGACACTGGATACCCCTTGAGACCAGGCCTCCCGACAGTGAAGGCAACGAGATAACCATGGACGATCTGCTGAAGAATGCGCTCAGAATGAGGCCTGACAGAATCCTTGTAGGTGAGGTAAGAGGTGAGGAGGCCCTTACCCTCTTCACCGCCATGAACACGGGCCACGACGGATGCATGGCCACCCTCCACGCAAACTCTGCAAAGGAGACTCTGTCCAGGCTTACCAGCCATCCCATGAATGTGCCGAAGATAATGATACCCGCGCTTGACATAATAGTTGCCCAGAAGAAGCAGATGGAAGGGCGCACCCTCAGACGGCGCATCTTTGAGGTGCTGGAAATATCGGGTACCGAGGGGGACAATGTGCTAACCAATACCCTCTTTAAACAGAACCCAAAGAGGGGTACAATAGAGGAGGTGCTGATAAACGGCAGGTACATGCAGCACCTTTCCTCCCTGTCCAACATGAGCCTCAGGGAAATCGACGAAGAGCTGAGACGCCGGGAGACCCTGCTGGAGGTGATGGCCAGAAAGAGGCTCAGGATGAAGCATATTCACGAGGTTGTGCAGCTCTACTATCGCTCACCGGAGGCGGCAGTTGAAAAACTTGAGGGCTTTGTGATGGGCGACAGGCCCAGAAAGAAAGGCTGGCTGGACCTTTAATCGCTGACCCTGATGCGAAGCAGCTTTTTTCTCACCGGTACAAGCTTTCTGAGCTCAACGGTGACTTCTTTTTTTATTAAGAAGTCCTCCATACCAACCTCGGGGAAACTTCCATCCACAGTGTAAAGATAGTAGCCCTCTTCCCCATCTATACTTACCACGTACCGCCTTCCATTCCTTCTTTCCAGTTTTACCCCCGAGACCCTGCTCAGTGCTTCAAGAACCGACGTGCCTCTCTTAACAGCCACCTCGTGCACCTCTGCAAGCTCGTCCATCGCAGAATAAACCGCCTCAAACCTCGCGGTAAGCACATGTGTCCTGCCGTAAGGGTGCCTCTCCACAAGTCCCGCCTCTTCAAGAATGCGCACATGTCTCGCCGCCACCGGCTTGGATATCCCCACCTCCCGCGCTAAAGCCGAGATGTGCATTTTACGCCCGCTGAGCAACCCCAGAATCCTCCTGCGCCGGGGGCTCGCCAGTGCACGCCAGACCGAGCTCTTACCTGCTGTCATTCAGCTTAAACTATGCCGGCAAAGGTATAAAAAGTATTACCAACTCTACCACAAGCATGGATATAAAGATAGAGAACCTGCGGGTCTTTAACGATGTTGCCTTCGTTGCCCACTCTGCCAGGGTAAGCGGTGTGGGGAAGGTCCGCTGCGAGTGTGGCGGACGCAGAAGCTGCGAGCGCTGCTCAGGCTCCGGGATGCGTGAGCCCACCGACGAGGAGATATTTACCATGATTCTGGAGAACGACTATTCCAGCGCCCTTGAACACGTGGTGTTCAGCTTTGAGATTCGCGGACTGAGCAAGGGGAACGCACTGGAGCTGCTGGAGCATCGGATTGCCTCCCACACTGGAAGAAGCACACGCTATCAGAGTGAGGTTGACTTCGACTTCAATCTCCCCCCGGCGGTGTCCCGGATTCTGGAGAAATACGGCATAGATGAGGTGGAATACAAGAAGAGTATTGCGCGGGATGCGCTGGTTCCGGAGATAGCTGATGAAGATGAGCGAAGCATACTGGAGAGCTATGCAGAGGCGATTGGAACTGCCAGAAAGGCTTACTCCCGCCTTCTACAGAGGGGCGCCGGGAAGGAAAGTGCCAGGTACGTTACCCCTTTCGCAATCCACACTGCCTATACCTATACGATAAATCTGCGCAGCCTGATAAATTTTCTTGGTCTCCGTCTGTGCGTCCGTGCTTCGCCGGAGATGCGGGAGCTTGCCGCCAAGGTTTACATGGCTGTAAGGGAGAAATTTCCCCCCATCTCTCTGGTCTGGTGCAGGGGCTACAACTTCGCTGCCTGCCCTGAGAACGAGGTGCGTGATTCGCCTCAGGGGAAGGAGTGTCCCTTCAGAAACAGGAACAGCAGGGTTTTTATCCCCACCCGAAAGCAGATAAGGATGGGAATCACACTGCAGAAGTTCGACAGCGAAGCCTTTGAGAAGCTCAGGGAAGAGCTGCTCAGACGATGGGCGGGAATACCGTAACCTGGAAGAGTAACACATCGCATCCTTTTCGTCAGGTACTTATAATGGCTGCGACAAGTGATTTTAAGGTAACGGAGATGCTGCTATGAGCTCAGGTGTTCTCTTTCCAGGGAGGAGCCCCGCAATGCGGAAGGAGAAGAGTGCAGAAGCAAAAACCGGTGTTGTCATAGTTGGTCATGGTTCGCGACTAAAGGAGACAAGGGGGATATACGAAACCATCGCGAGCGCTGTTCAGACCGAGTCCGGCTATGAAACGCGCGTTGGCTACATGAAGCACCACCGCCCGAACCTCGTGGAGGCGGTTCAGAGCCTGATCGACGAGGGATACAAGCGCATAGTGGTGGTGCCCCTGTTTATAGTACCTGGTCTGCACGTCCGTGAGGACATCCTGATACTGCTGGGAAAGAAGGAAGGGGAATTGCCGGAGTTCGGATACTCCAGGATTAATGCTCCCGGCGATGTGGAGATTATATACGCCGACGCAATAGGCGCAGATCCCCGCCTGGCAGAGGTGGTGCTGGACCGCGTGGCAAGTGCCCTCAACGGCAAAGCTTAAGTTCGACGCCTGCGACTCTTGTGCATGGTTGCACTTGTCACGGGGGGCGCAGGTTTTATAGGCTCCCACCTGGTGGAGGCGCTTCTCAGGGAGGGGTACAGCGTAGCCGTGCTCGACGATATGAGCACCGGCAGAAGGGAGAATCTCTCAGGGGTGGAGGGCAGGATTGTTCTCCACAGAATGAGTGTCCTCTCCCGGGATCTGGGGCAGGTGCTCCGCGACGTTGAGGTGGTTTTTCATCTGGCGGCACAGGTGAATGTGCGCAGGTCTGTTGAAGAGCCTGCGTATGACCTTAAAGTCAATGCGCTTGGAACTTTAAACCTGCTGGAGCAGGGACGCGATGTGGAGAGGTTTATCTACGCCTCTTCAGGGGGGGCAGTTTACGGTGAGCCCCGGTACTTGCCGGTGGACGAGGAACATCCCACCGACCCCATCTCCCCCTATGGAGCCAGCAAGCTGGCAGGTGAAAAGTATGTGCAGCTCTACGGATACAACTACGGCCTCAAATACGCAATTCTGCGCTATGCCAACGTGTACGGTGAGAGGCAGGACCCTCGTGGAGAAGCAGGGGTGATAGCGATCTTTCTTGACAGACTTGGACGGGGTCTTCCTCTGGAGGTCTTCGGCACAGGGGAGCAGACCAGGGACTACGTGTACGTGGGAGATGTGGTTCTCGCAACTCTGCGCGCTCTAAAGCAGGAGGGGGTCTTCAACATAGGCACAGGCACTGAGACCAGTGTCAACCAGCTGATAGAGGTTATCCAGAGAGTTACCGGTATTGTGCCTGATGTGAGGTACCTGCCCCCGCGAAGCGGAGAGGTGAAGAGGATATGTCTGAGCACCACCAGGGCGCAGGATGTGCTCGGATTTAGAGCCCGCGTGGCGCTGCAGGAAGGCATCGCAAGGCTGTGGCGTACCCCCGGGTGAGGTTTATCTTTGCGGAGGTGGAGTTTTAATCATGGGCAGCTACGATGTAATTGTTGTGGGCGGCGGCCCCGCGGGGCTGAGCGCTGGCATATTCTGCGCCGAGCGTGGTATGCGGGTGGCGGTGTTTGAGAGCGGAAGCTTCGGAGGGGCCCTGGTCTCAATTTATCCAGGCAAGCTGGTGCTCAACTATCCTGGATTCCCCTCGGGAATCAGGGCAAAGGAGCTGGCGGAGCTCTTCATAAAACAGGCGCGCGACTATGGCGTGGAGCTCAAGAAGGAACGGGTGCTGGAGATTACTCCGCAGCTCAGAGTGAAAACCGACTCCGCCCAGTACTCTGCGAAGGCGGTAGTCATCGCCACCGGTACGCGTCCCAGAGAGCTGGGGATCCCCGGCGAGGCGGAGTTTAACTACGCTGACCTGGGGGTGTACTACTCCGTCACAGACCCGGAGCGTTTCGCAGGCAGGCGTGTGCTCGTCGTTGGCGGAGGTGACTCAGCACTTGAGCATGCGGTGGAACTCTCGAGGGTCGCAAGCGTTACACTGGTGCACCGCCGCGGTGAGTTCAGAGCAAATCAAAAAAATGTGGAGAGGCTGAGCAGGAGCGACGTGAAGGTGCTGCTCAACACTGAGGTGGAGGAGATAGGGGGCGAGAGCAAAGTGGAGTGGGTTAGGCTGAGAAGCGCCGGGGGGGAGCTCAAAATAGAGGTGGACGCAGTGGTGCTCGCCGTCGGCCATGTGCCCAACAGCGAGATATTCGCAAAGCTTGGGTTAGAGTGCGACAGCGACGGCAGGATTAAAACCGACGCTGCGCAGCGCACCTCCGTGCCGGGCATCTATGCCGCCGGCGACATAGTTTCTGGAGTAGGACACCTGGAACTGCTCGTCGTTGCGGTGGCACAGGGGGCGGTGGCCGCGCACAATATCTATGTAGAACTATATGAGCCATACTGGGCATAGAGGAGGTGACGGCCCCCTCTCCCTGCTATATTTTCATGCTGCCGCTTAAGTGATTTTACCGAACATGTAAGGTGTTTATAAATCTCTGTGCCTTATGAGCTTGCTTTCAATAATCTGCAGCGCCTCAGATAGGTAGGACTTGCTCACCCCAAGCTTCTCGGCAAGCTGTGTGAGGGTTATCCTCCGGGGATAGCTGTAGTATCCGTGCTGTATCGCCTTCTTAAGGATAAATTTCTGCCTTTTTGTGAGCCCGTCTGAGTAGGCATCCCCGGTAACCTCGCGGCTTATCCTGAAGGGATACCCAACACGCCTGAGCGACTCCAGCAGAAAATCCAGCGCCCTGGAGTTGCTGCTCAGTCTGGCCACCACAGTGCCCCTCTTTACCACTATGGGGGTAAGCATCATCACCTCCGCGCTGGCAAATATGTGCACCGGCAGCACCCGCGTAGCGTGAACCTCAAATACTACTGACCCGGGACTCTTGGAGTATATGGTCAGTTTATGCGTTGAGCTGTCTCTTTCAACCTCCCGGAGGAACTCCTGCACCTGTTCTCCTTCCACCCTGACCAGGGCGATGTATCTCCTGTATCCAACCCATGCAAAGCCCATTATTGTGGCAACTACATCATACTTGCGTGTAAGGTCAGTCCAGCAGCCCTCCGGGGTTGGTATCTGGAGAGTGTACAGCCCCATGGAGAATTCTCGTCAAATCGGCAATATAACAATAACGCCACCTGCCGCCCTCTCTCTCAAGCTCACCCGCCCCTCGCCCGCTTTATCTCCTCCCTTATCACCTCAACGCCGCGCAGGCAGTCCCGCTCCTCCACCAGAAAAATCGTCTCCACGTGGCTTGACATCATCTCCACCACGTTAATCCCCTCGCCCGCGAGAAGGCTGCTCAGCCTGGCTAAGACTCCGCTGGTGCTTGCTATCTCGGGAGGGCTCTTCACGAAGATGCCCGCAAGGCTGCACTTGCTCTCCACCAGCTCCTCGCCAAAGAGCTTCTCAAGCCCTGGGATGTGCTCCTGCCGCGTTACTATCGTAAGGTTCTCCAGCCCCTGGAGAAGCACGTAGGCGGAGCCCCTCAGCAGGCGGTGCACCTCCTGCACCTTCCGCGGCGTCTCTCTTGAGAGGGAGGCGGTAACCAGCCCCAGGTCGTAGCGCAGGCTCACCTCGCTTTCCGCGAGAATCCGCTTCGCTGAGTCGCGGGCAGGCTCGCCCCCGCTCCTGCGCAGCGCCGTGACTATGCTCTGGAGCTTCACCCTCTCGCCAAGAATGCGCTCCACCTCGGGCTGAATCAGCCTCGCCAGGGCGCGGTAGTTCACAATGCCATAGCTGAGGTACTCGGATATGTTCGGGTACTTCCTGAGCACCCTCCGCGTCGCCTGGGTTATATTCATCTCAGATGACCCATATAGCTCAGCTTATTACCGTCTGATACATTTGGTGAACAAAACTTAAGTAGGGGAAACGCCGCAGTTTTGACAGCATGAAGGCGACGCTCGTGCTTGAGGACGGCACCGTTGTAGAGGGCGAAGGCTTCGGCGCCGAGGCAGAGGTGCACGGGGAGGTGGTGTTCTGCACCAGCATGACGGGCTACCAGGAGGCGCTCACAGACCCGAGCTACGCTGGACAGGTGCTCCTGCTCACCTACCCCTTAGTGGGCAACTACGGCGTTAACCGCTACGACAGCGAGAGCACGAGGATACAGGTCGAAGGCTTTGTGGTGCGCGAAGCCTGCGACAAGCCGAGCCACCG
>WANX01000067.1 GCA_015521565.1 Candidatus Hydrothermarchaeota archaeon | reverse complement strand
TGTATCCCACCATGTTGTTTACCACCAGCTTTGCCATGTCCTTGCGTTTCGCCAGCCGCACCTCGGGGAAAAAGCGCTCTATAACCTCGAGCACCCGCTGCATGAAAACGCGCTTTCTCTCCTTCCTGTCCGGTATGCTCTCCGGGTCTATGTTTATCTCCTTCACCGCACGTTTCTCTATTTCTTCCAGCAGTTGCTTTTCCCGTCCTGACAGTCTGGGGAGGGGCACCAGATAGCGGGGGTTCTTCTCATTCTCAACCCTGACTATCTTTCTGTGCTCATTCTGCTCCAGCACCTCCTCTTTCTCCTCCTCATCCTCCGCACCTCCTATGAGCATCAGGTATGCGCCCCTCTTCCTGCGCTCCTTCTCCTCCCTTCTCACCTCTCCGGAGAGCTCCTGCAGCAGGGCATCTGGGTCTATGTAGTACCTGCCTATTATCCTGCCCACCTCACCTATGCTGCGCAGATTGTTCTCCACCATGTACTCGAGAACACGCTTCCTGCGCTGTATCTCCTCATCAACCTGCTCCAGTGGCACACCTCTGAGCTCGGCTATCCTGCTCTTGAGCATGCAGGGCACGCCGGTGGGCTTTATGGTATCATCGCGGGGGTCCCACTCGTAGATTATGTTCAGCTTTACCTCGCCGTTTTCTATTCCCACCACTTCGGCTATCTCTGTTATTCTGCGCACCGTCCTGCCGCGGTATGAGAACCGGTTCTGCATGAAGATAAAGTCCAGGGAGGGTATCATTATTCTGGGCACATTCATGGGTGCTGAGGTAAGTCTGGTTATTGTCTCGCGGGCGGTGTTTGCGTGGAGGGTGCCCAGACAGCCGTTCTGCCCCGTGTTCATCGCCGCAAGCAGCGTCCTGGCCTCTCTGCCGCGCACCTCGCCCACGATTATTCTATCTGGACGCATGCGCAGCGTGTTCTTGAGCAGCATCTCCATGTTTATCTCACCCTTTCCCTCCACGTTGGGTGGCCTCGTCTCAAGGCGAATCCAGTGCTCTATCGGCAGCTGGAGCTCGGCGGTGTCCTCGATGCTTATAACCCTGTCGGTGGGGGGTATGAAGCTGCCCAGGCAGTTTAGTGTGGTTGTCTTTCCGCTGCCGGTGCCTCCGCTCACCAGGAAGTTCGCGGGCTTAACGCCGTAGCCCTCCGCAACCAGCCACAGGAAGGCGGCCAGCTCCGTCGTGAGGGTGCCGAAATTTATTATATCCACTACGGTCAGGGGGTCCTTTCTGAACTTCCTTATGGTGAGTGAGGGACCGTCCAGTGAGACCGGCGGTATGGTTGCATTAACTCGAGAACCATCCGGAAGGCGGGCATCCAGGAGGGGGGAGGTTAAATCTACACGTCTGCCTATGCTCCTCGCTATGCGGTTTATAATCTTCTCTATCTCGGCGTCATTATCAAAGATGATGTTGGTCTTGCACATCCCGTGCTTTCTGTGGTAGACATACACATGCTTGCGCGTGCCTACCACCATCACCTCCTCCAGAGAGTCGTCGTTGAGCAGCGGCTCCAGCAGACCGTAGCCTATCATGTTCTGAACTATGAGCTCCGCAAAGGCGCGCTGCTTGTGCTTTGGAATTTGCGGATACCTCAGGTCCATAAGCGCAAGCACTTCCCGGAGGAAGGCCTCCCTCTTCTTCTCCCTGTCCAGAAAGCTCTGGGGGTCTATGGTAATCTCCGCCACAGCGCGGCGCTCCACCTCTTTCAGAATCTTCTTATCCTCCTCATCCAGCTCCGGCAGGAACACCACGTATATTGGCAGCTTCTCTCCGGGCTTTCTGACTATCTGGTGGCTCCTCGTCTCTTCCAGAACCTCTCCAACTACCTCCTCACCCAGGCGCCGGATTTTGTCAAAGCTCTCCAGGTAGCTTCCGGCCTCCTCTTTTCCGAGGTCCAGAAGTCCCGCTCCACCGGCAGCGGTCACGGAATCTCCTGAAAAATCCGCCTTCTTTCTGGTCTTTTCTCCTCCCAGTATGCTGGCTATGTCGGTGCCTTTCTTCTTTCGTTTCTTCTCAAAGTCAAAGAAGTCGTAAGGCATGGATATCCGCCTTAAAATAGTTTCTGAGCCGGTGTTATTTATAGGTTACCCCTGCAATAACGACTCCAGCAAATAAAGCAATAAATTATTTAAGCCATGCGTGGAGAATTCACACTGGTGATCACACTTGGAACTGCCCACACTGGACAGTGCAAGGCTGGAGAACAGGCGCGTTCTGATGAGAATTGACATCAACTCCCCCATAGAACCAAGCACCGGTACCATACTGGATGACACGCGAATGAGGAGTCACATCGCAACCATAGACGAGCTATCCGGCTCAAGGCTCGTATTGCTGGCACATCAGAGCAGACCCGGCCTGGAGGACTTCACCACCCTGGAGGCGCATTCACGGCGCCTCTCACAGCTGCTGAACAGGGATGTGCGCTATGTTGATGATGTCTTCGGCAGAGCAGCAAGAGAGGAGATACGGCGCCTCCGCCGTGGAGAGGTGCTCCTTCTGGAGAATGTGCGTTTCTGCAGCGAGGAGGTTGTGGCCGAGGTCAGGTCGAAACCCCCGGCTGCGCAGGCGAACACCAACCTGGTGAGAAAGCTCTCCTCCTATGTGGAGGCATACGTCAACGACGCCTTTGCAGTGGCACACCGTACCCAGCCCAGTGTTGTGGCTTTTCCTGTGGTGCTCCCCAGCTATGCGGGAAAGCTGCTCGAGAGAGAAGTGGAGAACCTCACAAAGGTTCTGAAGAGCCGGGAGCGTCCGAAGGTCTTCAGCTTTGGAGGTGCCAAGGTTGGAGACTCGCTAATGGTTATGGAGAAGCTATTAAGCAGGGACGTGGCAGATGTGGTGCTCACCTCCGGCATGGTGGCCAACATATTCCTCGTTGCCAGGGGTATTGACATAGGAGAGGTAAATCTGCGCGTGATGGATGAGAAGGGCCTCACCCCGCTGGTGGCTCATGCGAGGAAACTGCTGGAGAAGTACGGGGAGAAGATTCAGATGCCCACCGACCTGGCGCTTAAAAAGAACGGTTCCCGCGCTGAGGCGGGTGTGGAGGAGCTTCCGGACCTGATGATAATGGACATTGGAATAGACACCATTGCCAGGTACTCCAGCATAATAGAGAACGCCGCCGTTGTGGCTGCAAACGGCCCCGCGGGTGTGTTTGAGATAAGAGAATTTGCCCTGGGAAGCGAGGCTCTGGTGAAGGCGATGGCAAGGTGCCGCGGATTCACAGTAATCGGAGGAGGCCATCTGGCCGCGATAGCAGCGAAGCGGGGGCTGAGGGATAAGATATCCTTTATAAGCACAGGTGGCAAGGCGATGCTCCTGTTCCTTGCTGGAGAAAAGCTGCCGGGTATAGAGGTCCTGAGGGAAGCGGGGAAAAATGACGCGGGTAATAGTGGTGGCCTCGGGTAAGGGTGGTGTTGGCAAAACCACCATCGCAGCGAACCTGGCGGTAGCCCTGGCACTCTTCGGCAAGCGCGTCGCAGTGCTGGATGCCGATGTTGTCATGGCAAACCTGGAGATCATCCTGGGGCTAAAAAACCCGCCCGTGGCGCTTATCGACGTGCTGAAGGGCAGGCTTGAGCTCAGAGATGTAATGTACGAGGGACCGGAGGGGGTGAAGATAATTCCCGCGGGGATAACCCTGGATGGCTTCAACGAGGAGAACATGGAGATGCTGAAGGCGGCGCTGCGCGAAATCCCGGAGGACATCGAAATTCTGGTAATAGACGCCCCCGCGGGCAGAGACGCCGCGATGGTCATGGATGAGGGGCAGGAGGTAATAATAGTCACCACACCCCAGGTTTCGAGTGTATCCGATGCTCTGAAAATGAAGCTGCTCGCAGAGCGCATGGGTGCCAAACCAATAGGTGCGATAATGAACATGGTCGAGGGCAAGCCCCGTGAGCTGAGTGTGCAGGAGGTGGAGAACACCCTGGACACCAATGTTATAGCGATCCTCCCTGAGGACGAGGTGGTCAAAGAAGCCCTCGCATACGAGGAGCCCTTTGTGCTGCGCTACCCCCGCTCAGAGCCCACCAGGGAGGTGATGAGGCTCGCCGCAGAGCTCATAGGAAGAATCTACCGCCCGCCTCCCGCATCACTTCTGGAAAGAATAGTTAACTTTCTGAGGCGCTAACTGTGCTCCTTTATCCTGCGGAGTCTGCTTCTAAGCTGCTGCAGCTCATCCCTTGAGAGCTGTACCCCGCCCTTTATCTCCCTGATGTCCTCCTTCAGGTACTTTATTCTGAACAGCAGAAGCACATTAAAGACGACGCTTATAAAGAGCAGGATGTATATGACAGTATAGATGCTCATGCTCATCCACCCCCGAACAGTCCTCTTATGAGTCTCTTCATAAAACTCCCCTTCTTGGGAGAAGGCGGGATGTACTTCTCACCTATCAGGTCGGCGGCAAGCTTCTTAATGGCCACAGACGCGGGGGAGTCCGGTTTCCTCAGTATCACCGGAGAGCCGTAGGCGGTGCTGCGCCTGACCTCAGGGTCCTCGGGGATCGCCGCAAGCACCCGTGTCTCCAGTATAACCTCCACTTCGTGCATCGTCAGGTCGCTCCTGTCAAAGCCAACACGGTTTAGAACAGCTCCCAGGATGTTGCACCCGAGCTTCTTCGCAACTATCCTGGTTTTCAGGGCATCGCTCATGCTGGAGATCTCCGGATTTACCACCAGCAGCAGCTGCTCCCCCGCAGCCAGTGCGGCCACCACGGGCTTGCCGAGTCCTGCGGGGGCGTCGATGAGCAGTATCTCTGTTTCGCCCAGCAGCCTGGTGAGCACCTCCTCCAGCCTCTCAGGGTCTGCTCTGCGCAGGCCGTCCAGACTGATACCCGCTGGCACCACCCTCACGCCTGCCGGTCCTTCGTAAATCGCTTGGTGCACGTCTGCCTCGCCTGCAAGCACATCGTGCAGCGTTGTGCTCATCCCCTCCATTCCCAGATGGAGTTCCAGATTTGCCATTTCTATGTCAGCGTCAAGAATTGTGACATTCCTTCCAAACTGGGCAAGGGCTATCCCCAGGTTGCTCGTCAGCATCGTCTTTCCTACGCCGCCTTTCCCGGAAGCAATGGCAATGGAAACTCCCATACGGACATCGACCTTTTCAAAATATTTTATTCCCGCATCACATAAAAGTTTTCCCTCAAAATTTTAACTCTACTTAAGAACCTGATGCAGCAATTCCGGTATCTCCTGAGGCAGGCGCGCCACACCCGCACCGCTTCTTTCAAGGGCCCTGATTTTGCTTTCTGCGGTGCCTTTTCCTCTGGTAATTATCGCACCTGCATGTCCCATGCGCTTTCCCGGAGGGGCTGTTATGCCTGCCACGTAGCCCACAACCGGCTTGCTCATCTGTGCGATGTACTCTGCAGCGCGCTCCTCGGCATCTCCTCCTATCTCGCCGATGAGCACCACCGCATCCGTGTGCCCGTCCTCCTCGAACATTTGCAGCACCTCAACGAAGCCTGTACCCACCACCGGGTCGCCGCCTATTCCCACCAGGGTGCTCTCACCCATTCCGCTTTCAGTTATCGCCAGCGCAATCTCATATGCCAGGGTGCCGCTCCGCGAGACCACGCCCACCCTGCCGGGCGCAAATACCTGCGCTGGCATTATGCCCAGCTTGCTTTTCCCGGGTGAGATTATTCCGGCGGTGTTGGGCCCTATCACCCGGCATCCGTGGTGCTCCGCGTACTCCCTTATTTTCATTGAGTCGTGGACTGGGATTCCCTCAGTTATTATCACCACAAGCTCCAGATGCTCAATCGCTTCAAACGCCGCGTCCATGGCAAAGGGTGCTGGCACAAATATAACTGAGGCGGTGGCATCGTGCTCCCTCAGAGCCTCTCTGACCGAATTGTAAACCGGTACACCGTGCACCTCCCTTCCCGCCTTTCCGGGGGTGACTCCGGCGACGATGCGGGTGCCGTAGTCCAGCATAAGCCTTGTGTGGAAGCTCCCCTGTGAGCCGGTTATCCCCTGTACTATAGCCCTGGTATTCTCATCTATGAGGATGCTCACCTCACCGCCTCCTGCTCATCTCTATTGCCAGCCTGGCAGCCTTTATCATATCCTTCTCCACTTCTATTCCTGCCTCACGGAGAAGTGCTGCGCCCTCTTCTTCGTTGGTACCCCTGAAGCGCACCACCAGGGGCAGGTCTATACTCCTGCTGGCACCAATTATGCCGCGGGCAATCTCATCACAGCGCGTAATTCCGCCCAGAATGTTAATAAAAACCACCCTAACTCCGGGGTGAGAGGCAACCTTCAACAGGGCCTCCCGCATAACCTCCTCACCCGCACCGCCGCCGATATCCAGGAAGTTCGCCGGCTCACCACCCAGGTGCTTCAGCGTGTCCATGGTTGCCATAGCCAGACCTGCACCGTTCACCACGCACCCTATGCTGCCCTCGAGCTCCACATAGGGCAACCCCCTGCCCTTCACCCCAAAATCCTGCCTGAACAGGGCGTCCTCGTCTATTACAACCTTCGCATCGGCGGCAATCACCCCCTCATCTGTAACCGCAAGCGGGTTTATCTCCACCAGCTGGGCGTCCTTCTCCTCAAAAATCCTGTAGAGTCTGAGCAGCACCCCTGCTACCTCTCCGAAGACCTCCGGCTCAGGGTGCAGCTCTGCCGCCAGCTCGCGCGCCATGTAGGGATAGAAACCTACGAAGGGGTCAACGTGACGTGAGAATATCTTCTCAGGGGAGCGCTCCGCCACGCTCTCTATCTCAACACCACCCTCCGGGCTGAGCATCACCACGGGCTTGCCCTCCCCACGGTCGATGGTTATCCCCGCATATAACTCCCTGCGGATGTTCAGCCTCTGCTCCACCAGCACCTTCTCCACCCTTTCGCCACCCGGCTGCATGCAGAACAGCTCCTCCGCCATACGCTGCGCCTCTTCGGGAGAGGAGGCAAACTTCACCGCCCCCGCCTTGCCTCTCCCGCCGGTGAGCACCTGTGCTTTTAGCACGACATCGCCAAGCCTGGAGGCTATCTCCCCGGCCTTCTCAGGAGAGGTGACCACCTCACCCTCGGGCACACGTATGCCGTAGCGCATAAAAATCTGCTTTCCCTGGTATTCATACAGCCTCATGACACCTGCCTCGCTCATAGTTGAGCGCATCCCGATATAAAAATTTCCCAGAGTTTTTTATACTTCGGAAGAGAAATAAGTAAAGATGAAGCACACTCGCACCAACAGGGAAATAGTCGAGCTCTTTTCCGGGCAGCGGGTTGGCGTGTTTGTGGATGTTCAGAACCTTTACTACTCTGCCAGGGCACTTTACGGCTCAAAGGTAAACTTCAAGGAGATTCTCATGGAGGCGGTGCGGGGAAGAAGCCTGATAAGGGCAATAGCATATGTCATACGCGCAGGAATAGAGGAGGAACAGAGCTTCTTCGACGTGCTGCAGAGCATGGGCTACGAAGTAAAGGCCAAAGACCTGCAGGTATTCCCGGGTGGTCACAAGAAGGGCGACTGGGACATTGGCATAGCCATGGATGCTATAGAACTTGCCCCCAAACTGGATGTGGTGGTGCTGGTAAGCGGCGACGGCGACTTCACACCCCTGGTGGAGCATCTGCGCCGTGCCCTGGGGTGCAGGGTGGAGGTCATGGCCTTCGGCAGAAGCTGCTCCTCCGCCCTCAAACAGGCGGCGGACGAGTTCATTGACCTGGACCGCTCACCCGAGAGGTTTCTGCTACGGAAGATGTAGCCCGCGGAATCAGGTGCACCTGGGGCTTCTTCAGCACGGGATGGGGGACCACGCACACATCGCACCCGTACACCTCCCTGATAACCTCCGGGGTAACCACCTCCTCCGGCGTCCCCTGCACAGCCACTCTGCCATCCCTCATGAGCACCAGCCTGTCGCAGTAGAGAGAGGCGAGGTTTATATTGTGCATGCACGCTATAACGCACCTCCCCTCCTCCGCCAGCCTCCTGAGGAGCTCCATCACCTCCACGCTGTGCCTGAGGTCAAGGTTGGAGGTGGGCTCGTCCAGAAGCACCGCCTCAGCCTCCTGCGCCAGCGCCCTTGCGATGAGCACGCGCTGCCTCTCTCCAGAGCTCATGCACCTGAATCTCCTGCCCGCAAGCTCAGAGGCGCCCACCCTTTCCAGAGCCCTGCCCGCAGCCCTCAGGTGCTCCCCATCCCTGAGCCGCAGCACCGGCTGGTGCGGATACCTCCCCATGGCCACCACCTCCAGGGCGCTGAACTCCAGCTCGTGGGGAAACTCCTGAGGCACCACCGAGAGCCGCCTTGCAAGCTCCCTCCTCCCCATCTCCCTCACCTCCCTGCCCAGCAGCTCAACCCTGCCCCTGAAGCCCACCAGAGCGGCGATGGCGCGAAGCAGCGTGCTCTTTCCTGCCCCGTTGGGACCCAGCACCCCGGTGAAGCACCCGCCCTCAAACTCCGCCGATATCCCCCGCAGCACCCTGAGGGCATCGTACCACACCTCAACCCCTCTCACCCTTATCATACCTCACTCCTCCTGCTCCTCACCAGCAGGTAGATGAAGAAGGGCACCCCGAAGAGGGTGGTCACTATGTTCACCGGCACCTCCCCGGGAGCCAGGCTCCTCGCCGCCACATCCGCGAGCATCAGCAGCGCAGCCCCTGTCAGGGAGGCTGCGGGAAGGAGGAGCCTGAAGTCCTGCCCCACCAGCAGCCTTGCGATGTGGGGTGTTATCAGCCCGACAAAACCTATGATGCCGCACAGGGAGACGGTCACGCTCGCCAGGAGGGTGGAAAGGCTCAGAAGCAGGAGCTTCATCCTCCCGGCCTCAAGCCCCAGGACCCTGGCATTCTCATCCCCCAGGGTGAGGATATTGAGCTCCCTTGAGAAGAGGTAGATGAGCAGAGCCACGGGCAGCACCACCAGGGACACCCTCACCCTGTCCCAGGTGGCGCTTGACAGGGTGCCCATGAGGGTGAACATTATGGTGGCCGCATCCCTGGCGTTGAGGTACAGGATGAAGGAGGTGAGGGCAGAGAGAAAGAGGGACACAGAGACTCCAGCCAGAAGCAGGGCGTGCGTGCGGGTGCCCGCTATGGAGTACACCACCCCCAGGGTTGCAAGCCCGAAGGCGAAGGAAAGCAGCAGCACGTAGCTCTTCAGATAGAGCATGGCTATGCTCATCCCCAGCGCAGCGCCGGAGGCGACGCCGAGCACGTATGGCTCCGCCATAGGGTTCCTGAAAACGCCCTGGAAAACCGCCCCCGAAACTGAAAGCGCCACTCCTGCGAGGAGCGCGAGCACAGCTCTCGGCAGCCTAAGCTCCCTCACTATAACCTCCTGGCTCCCCTTTGTCTGACCCAGCAGCGCCTGGAGCACCTGTTCAGGGGGAATCCTCACGGGTCCCGTCACCAGCTCCAGGCAGAGCACCGCACCCAGGGACACCATCAGGAGCAGCAGCACCCTATGCAATCTCATCCAGTATCCTCTTCTTCATGCCCTCATCAACACCGACGAAGAGCACTCTGGGCTTTCTCTCCCTGAGGAACTCCACCACCCGCTCAAGCCCGTGCTCGCTGACGTAAACCACCGGCGCTCCGTAGAGGTAGGAGAGCACCGCAGCCTCCACGCTTGAGTTGTAGTGGGTGACTACAACCTCACCCGCATCCATCCGCCGGGCGACCTCTATGCTGGTCTCCACCCTGGTCTCACCCCACACCCTCTCCACCTCCGCATACCCGCGAAGCTCCTCCTCAACCTCCCCACTCACCGCCTTCCTGCCTCCGACAATCAGAATCTTCTTCGGTTTTATCTTCTTTATGGCATCCTCAACAGCCTCAGGGACCTTCCCGGGTTCAACAAAAAGCACGGGCGCACGTCTGCGCTTCGCAAGGCACAGGGCGGCGTAAGCGTCCACTGGCAGGTCACCCCTCGCTATTATAACCTCCCTGGCGAAGAAGTACCTGGAAACTGCCACCCTGGCTGAGTAGGTGAAAGGGTCAGAGACCTCAAGCCCCACCACCCTTCCAGAGAGCCCTATATCTGGGTACCTGCCAGAGAGCAAGAGGGGCACCACCTCAGCCATGTCTGCGGAGTAGGCGGTTCTGTGCCTCATAAATCCCGCAAGCCGGGATTTAACTTCACCGTACTCCTGCACCCTCTTACCAAAAACCTCACTAAGGGCAGGTGGTGCCGGCAGCGACCCGCCCCCGGAGCCGCCCCCAGGCTGTGGTGCCGGCAGAGGTCTGAGGTTCTCCCTGACCACCCCATAGAAGAAATCAAGACCGTCAACTATCCTGGGTCCGGGTCTCTCAACTATGCTGGAGTCTGGTATGACGTACATTCTGCCGCTCCTCACCGCCTTAAGCTTTGAGAGCACGGAGTCGTTGCGTATCTGGCTGCACACCGTTGCTCCGTAGCCACCCATTCCGGAGCACACGATGACATCGGGGTCCTTTGAGAGCAGAACCTCCCTGCTCATTATGTACCACCCGCTCCCGTCTTCACCGGCGTTTTTACCTCCCGCAAGGGCGATGAGGTCGCTGGCGTAGGTGCCTTTTCCGGGAGTCCACAGCTCGGGGTACCACACCACATAGAAGATGGAGGGCTTTCTCCTGCCATCAAGAGCCTCAGAGAATCTCCTGACCCTCTCTATCCTTGAGCTCAGGTTCTGCACCAGCCTCTCCGCCGCATCCTGCCTGCCGCCGATTCTGCCTATCAGCAGGATGTTGCGGAGAACCTCATCTATGCTATCCGACTTCGTGGCGAGAACGGTGATGTTGAGGCTTCTGAGCTGCTCAATAACCGGCAGGGGGTTGATTCTGGCGGAGATTACAAGGTCGGGTGTGAGGTTTACAATCCTCTCAACGCTTATACCAGAGTAGGGACCCCCCACCCTCTCAACACTCATATTTGAGATTTCAGGCGGGTAGTCAGAGTAGTCATCCACCCCCACGAGGGCTGAGCTCATGTTGACAGCAAAAAGAATCTCCGTGATGCTCGGTGCCAGGGAGACTATCCGCTCAGGCGCGCTGTAGAACCTCAGGGTGGTGTTGAGGGCGTCTTTAACCTCAAGATATACGCTTATATTCCAGCTCACGCCTGCGGTGCTGTTTACCCCATAAGCTGTGTAGGATATGGTGTACTCCCCGTACCTCTCAGGAGAAAATACGAAGGTGCTGCCCCCGCCAGCCTCGTAGCTCCCGGATGCCCCCGAAACCCTCCAGAGCTCAGAGACTACAGTGCCGCTTGTATTCACGTGAAGCGCAATGCTCTTCCCGAGCTCAAGCTCAACCAAGCTATCGTTTGAGCCGGTTACGTTGTTGTAGTAGCCGGTTATCTTCACCGGCTCATAAACACTCACGCTCCAGGTTACGTTGTGGGCACCCGCCAGCGCCACAATCTGGTGCACCCCGGCTCTGGAGAGGTTCGCGGTGAAGCTGCTGTTTGTTACGTTCACATCGGTGCGGGCCTCGGTACCGTTGAGGAGCCAGGTGACGTTTGACGTGCCGTTAATCCACACGTGGAAGGTTATCCCGGTGCCCTCCGATACCTGTATGACGGTGGAGGCGTCTCCCGTGAGGCTGTTGCTCCACTGGAGTATCTGGGCATGGGCACCTGTGGAAGAGAGCAGAATAAGGAAGGTGCACAGTGCAAGCGCCGTGCCTCTCATGAGGGGATGTATGAGCCGAAAGGGTATATAAATATAACCAAACGGTTAATATATGTTAACCAGTATGGAAACTATTTCTCAAGGCTCCCTGCAATGCCCGCCTTCACCGCCTCCCAGAGCTTCCTGCCAAGCCTGCTCCGCGGACCCGCGTAGGTGTGCCGCTCCCCCCTGCCCGTCTTTGCGATTATAACCGCATCGGTACAGGTGCCGGTGAATCTGAAGCCCATCTCAATCAGGGTGTGGCACTTCGCCTCGGTGGCTGTTATCACGGCATTCACCATGGCTCCCTCCGGCAGCTCCGCATCAATCACCGCAATTATGTTTATCGTTCCAACCCGCGGGTTCGGGTTGTCTATGCCGGCGGTCACAAACACCTGAAGTTCGTCCCTCTCAACAGCGCACAGCCTGTGCATGGGCACCGCCGTGAGAAGCCCGAAGTACCGCCTCATTCCGAAGCGCTCTGCAACCCGCTCAACGCACTCCTGCGGGGACTCAACCTCACCCCCGGAGACGGTGTGGTTGAACAGGTGCTCAACCCTGCCGAATCCGCCGTTAATCCCGGAGCTGAGCGCATAAAACTCGCCCTCAACTATCAGGGTATCCTCCTCAACCCGCCATGCTGCGGCTCCGCCTCTCTTCACCCTCATGGATGGTAATAAGCCCCCGCACCTTTTTTACCTCTTCCCTCCCGGGAATGCACGACCCCGCTTTAAGCTCCTCCAGCACGGCGCTCACCAGCTCAGGATTCGGGGGCACTCCCGCGGAGCTCAGCATCGCCTCCACCGCCCTTCTCCCCGAGTGCTTCCCCAGCACCAGCCTGCGCTCTCTGCCCACAAGCTCCGGCAGGTAGGGCTCGTAGGTGAGGGGGTGCTCCAGCACCGCCGCCACGTGCACCCCCGACTCGTGGGCAAAGGCGTTGGCACCCACCACCGCCTTGTGGGGCTGCAGCCTCACCCCCGAGCACCTCTGCACCAGCTCCGAGAGCTCGCTCAGCCTCTCCAGCCTTATGCCTGTGTCCGCGCCGTAGAGAAGGTGCAGGGCTGCCACCACCTCCTCCAGGGCAGCGTTCCCCGCCCTCTCCCCGATGCCATTCACCGTAACCGCCACCACCTCGGCGCCCGCTCTTACTCCAGCGAGCGAGTTGGCGGTTGCAAGCCCGAAATCGTTGTGGCAGTGCACGCACACCTGCGCCCTGAGCTCCGCCCTGACCGCTCTTACTATGCGCCCCAGCGCCTCGGGTGAGGCTGCACCCGCAGTGTCTGCGATGTGCACCCTCTCCGCCCCCGCCTCAGTGGCGCACCTGTAGAGGTGCAGCAGCCTCTCAAGCTCCGTGCGGGTGGCATCCTCGGCGCTCAGCGAAACCCTCAGCCCCCGCTCCCTTGCGTACTCAACCCCGCGCACGCTCAGCTCCAGCACCTCGGAGAAGCCCATCTTAAGCTTATACCTCAGGTGCAGCTCGCTGGCAGAGGTGAAGAGCACCACCCTCTCCACCCCCGCCTCTGCGGCAGCATCTATGTCTCCCCTCCTCACCCTCGCAAGAGCCGAGGTTCTCGCAGAGGTGCTCTCAGCCACCGCCTCAACTGCCAGCGCCTCCTCTCTGGAGACCGCGGGGAAGCCTGCCTCAATCTCTGGTACGCCAGCCTCCTCCAGCGCACCCGCAATCTCCAGCTTCTGCTCCACAGAGAAGCGCACCCCCGGCATCTGCTCCCCGTCCCTGAGCGTGGTGTCGTAAATCACAGGTGCCCTTTTGAGCGCAGGATTGTGCATGCTCACCCCGATCATGCCGTAGCCTCCACCACGGCGAGCCTGCTCCTGCTCACCACCCTGCCACCGTGCATCTCCACCACCTTCGCTCGCAGCGCCTCAACCTCGCTGCGGTCGTGGCTCACCACCACCGCGGGTATGCCCGCACTCTCAAGCAGCCTCCTGAGCTCCGGCAGAAGGCTCCGCTTGGTGGCTGCATCAAGCGCCGAGAAGGGCTCATCCAGGAGAAGAAGCTCCGGCTCAATCACCAGCGCTCTTGCAAGCGCCACGCGCTGCCTCTGCCCGCCCGAGAGCTGGGCTATGCGCCTGCGCTCAAGGCCGCTCAGCCCGAGCACCTCAACAGCCTCGGAAACCCTGCGCTCCACCTCGGCTCTGGGGATGCCCCGCACCCTGAGCCCGAAGGCGATGTTCTCGTAAACGCTCATGTGCGGGAACAGCTCCAGCCCCTGGGGCACGTAGCCCACGCTGCGCTTCTGGGGAGGGAGATTCACCCCGAGCTCTGAGTCAAACACCACCCTTCCCGCCACCGCTATACGCCCCCGCTCTGGAGTTTCAAGCCCCGCGATGCAGCGCAGGGTGGTGCTCTTGCCAGAGCCGTTCTCGCCGACGAGCGCCAAGCACGAGCCGTCAAACTCCAGCTCCAGGCTCAGCTCAAAGCCACCGAAGCTCTTGAATATGCGGAGCTCAAGCACCCGCACCCCTCCTGGAGACGCCCTCAAAGGTGACCAGAACAGCCAGGGAGAGGAGCACGAGGAGCGCAGACAGCGCAAGCGCCTGCTGCATGCTCACCTGCAGCGCCGAGTACACCGCTAAAGGCATGGTCTGGGTTTTTCCTGCAAGGTTGCCGGCGAACATTATGGTGGCTCCGAACTCGCCCATGGCGCGTGCCCAGCTCAGCACTATGCCCGCGAGTATGCCGCCCTTTGCGAGGGGCAGGGTGACGCGGAGGAAGGTGGCGAGCTCGTTCGCCCCCAGCGTGTAGGCGACGCCCTCAAGGTCCCTGCTAACGCCGGCGAACCCTGCCCTGGCGGAGCGAATGTAAAGCGGGAGGGCAACGAAGCTCTGGGCTATAACCACCGCAGCGGTGGTGAAGGGCAGAGTTATGCCGACCTCGGCAAGGTACCTGCCGACTAAGCCTTCTCTCCCAAAGGCGGCGAGCAGCGCTATGCCAGCAACTGCGGGAGGAAGCACCATGGGCAGGCTCAGGGCGGTCTCAAGTAGGCGCACCTCGGCTCTGGAGAGCAGGTACGCCACCGGTGTGCCCACCGCAGCCACGAGAAGCGTAGCCAGGGTTGCGGTTAGAAGGCTGAGCTTCACCGCAGCCACAGCC
>WANX01000066.1 GCA_015521565.1 Candidatus Hydrothermarchaeota archaeon | reverse complement strand
GGAGGGCTACTTCCGGCTCACCCTCAGCCTGGGGAAGGCGAAGAAGCGGGCTGTGGCGAAGCTGAGGGATGCGGAGAAGCTTGTGGGCAGGCTTGTGGCTGTGCTGGCGAACGTGGAGCCCTTTGAGGTGGCAGGGGAGAGGAGCGAGGTGCTGGTGCTGCGCAGCGTCGAAGGCGAAAGAGCTGAGGCGATAACCCTGGACAGAGAGGTTGAACCCGGAAGCAGGGTGAGGTAGAAATTACTCAAAGTAATAACAACCCACCGAAAACTATTTATTATACTAATACGCTATTATAATTTGCCGGAGAGGAAATCAAGCGGGCAGTCCGGCAGGGCGCTCGTCCTTGCCCGACACTCTCACCCGGGGAAACCCGGGAATGGGAGTGGAGGTGCGGGACAGCCACCTGTTCGCCGGGCTGTATACCTGAGAGGCAATGCCAAGATGCCTGTCCCGTAAAAAGGACAGACATTTGAGGCGTGCCTTAGGGTATAACCGCTTGACCTCAAATCCGGTTTTCTAATTTTCTGAGATTCTCTTCTTTACCTCCTCGTAGTACTTGAGCACATCTCCCATGTCGCGACGAAAGCGGTCCTTGTCCATCACCTCTCTCGTTTGGGCGTCCCAGAAGCGGCAGGTGTCTGGAGAGATTTCGTCAGCCACCAGGAGATTGCCCTCGCTGTCGTAGCCGAACTCCAGCTTGAAGTCCACGAGGATAATCCCCTTCTTCAGAAGGAACTCGCGCAGCACCTGGTTTACCCTGAGCGCAATCTCCCGCATCTTCCGGAGCTCCTCCCGCGAGGAGACCACGCCAAGGGCGAGGGCTATGTCCTCGTTCACCATGGGGTCGTGGTACTCGTCGCTCTTCAGGCAGAACTCCACTATTGGCGGAGAGAACTCTGTGCCCTCCTCAAAGGGGTAGCGCCTCACCAGGCTGCCCGTAGCGATGTTGCGCACTATCACCTCGAGGGGCACTATCTTAACGCGCTTCACAATGTGCCTGTTGGGTGCCTCAAAGCTCAGAAAGTGGGTGGGTATCCCCTTCTCCTTCAGAAGCTCCATAAACTTTGCAGAAATCTCGGCGTTGAGCGCACCCTTCCCGGCCTTCCTCGCCTTCTTTGCGCCGTCGCCGGCGGTGAGGTCGTCGCGGAACTCCATGAGCACGCGCCCTTCGTCCAGCTCGTACAGGCTCTTCGCCTTTCCCGAATAAAGCGGCCTCATTTTCAACACCTCCTGCTCCTTTTGTTCTGAGGTGGTAAAAATCTTTTGCTAAACGTAGGGCCTCTCGCCCTCGTAGTCTGCGAGGGGGCGCATTTCCCGAGCGAGCATCGCCTTCGCCGCCGCCAGGGCGCCTGCCTTGAAGAGCATGCGGTTGTTGTTTCCGCACTGATATGAGTAGGTGCACCTCGGACAGCCGTCGTCGCGCTGGCAGGGGCACAGCTCCAGAATCTCCTTCGCCCGCTCCACCCCATCCTCAAAGCGGTCGAAGAGCAGCTTCGCCAGGCCGCTGCCCCCCGGAGAGCCGTCGTAGATGAATACTACGCCAGAGCCTCCCATTGCTATGCCGCCAAGCTCCCAGGCACCGCCGCCCAGGAGCATGTTGTTCCCCTCTATAAGCACGTGCTCCAGCGCGTGGAAGGTGCCCGCGAGGAGCTCCTCGTAGCTGAGCCCGGCGCTTCTGGGCTCTGGCATGGGCTCCGGCTCAGGCGCGCGAAAGGCGACGCCGTAGGTGGTGAAGGTGTACTCTATCGGCTCGGGCAGCGACTCCTGCGCCAGCTTTCTGTCGGAGAAGATGTCTTTGAGCACGTAGCCGTGCACCACCTCGGTGATGCGCAGCCTCGCATACACCAGCTCATCCCCAAGCGCGGGTCGCCTTTCAAGAATCTCAACAACCTCCGGCACAGAGAAGCGCAGCGCCTCGGTTTTAACGTTCTCCCCGCCGCGGTAGGGCTCCACCTGCGCCACACCTCTGCCACGAGAGAATTCAAAGCTCCTGCTAATGTAGGCTCTGCCCCCGTGAAGATATATAGCACCTGGAAAGAGTTCCCTTGCCGCCATGGGCATGCTGCGCGTGCCTATCCTGCGCCTGCCCTCGCGTATCACAACCTCGTCCGCGAAGCCGCGCAGGCTGAAGCCTGCGAGCGCGCGCCTCGCCCTGGTGTAGTCGGGGTGGAGTTTCCCACGCCTCACCACCAGAAGCCCCTCGTTGACAAGCTGGTCGAGGAGCTCTTTAAACTCCTCAAACTCCCCCTTTGCTATGGGCATGTCCAGCGCAGCCGCGAGCAGCTGGTAGCGCGCCACCACCTCGTTGTCCGGCTCCACGTAGCCCTCGCCTATATCTGCGAAGTAGTCGTCGGGGTGCTCCAGGTAGTAGGAGCTTATGGGGTCGTTGTTGCGGAGCACAACCACGGCTATGCTCTCCTGTCCCTTGCGCCCGGCTCTGCCCATGCGCTGCAGCACCCGCGAGAAACCGGTGAGCATTGTTACAACCGCATCCAGGTCGCCTATGTCTATGCCCAGCTCCAGCGTGGGCGTGGCTATCAGGCAGCGAAGCTCTCCGCTCCTGAACGCGCGCTCCACGCGCAGGCGGTGGCTCTTTACCAGGCCCGCACGATGAATCTCCGCACGCAGCCCCTGCTTCTTTGCCAGCCTGAGGAGCACCTCCGCATTTCTGTGGGTGTTGGCAAACACAAGCGTCTTTAGCCCTGCCCTGTAAAGCTCCCTCAGGGCTGCGAGAATCAGCGTCGTGTCGCTGCCCTCCTCGGGATAGAGCATCGCAAAGTGGAGCCTCCCCCTCCGCCCCCTCTCAACCACCGCCTCAACCTCGCACCCGAAGAGCCGCGAGGCGAACTCTCCGGGGTTGGCAAGCGTGGCGCTCGCGCCTATCAGCTGGAAGCTGGCGAACCTGCGCAGCCTGCGCAGGATGAAGTGGATGCTCGCCCCGAAGGCGCCGGTGTAGGTGTGGAGCTCGTCCAGCACAACGAAGCGCACCCCACCAAGAAGCGAGCGGAACTCGCTCCAGGGCATGCTCATGTGAAGGTGGAGCATGTCGGGGTTGGTTATTATAACTTCAGGCGGTGAGGCGTAGATCCTCTCCCTCTCCTCCCGCGGGGTGTCTCCATCGAGCACAGCGAAGCGCACCCCCGTGGCGGCCTCGATTTCCCTGAACTTGGCTAACTGGTCCCTCGCGAGGGCTTTTGTGGGGTAGATGAAGAGCGCCCTCCCTCCTTCTTGGAGAATGCGCTGCACCACCGGCAGGGCAAAGGCTTCCGTCTTGCCGCTCGCCGTGGGTGCGGAGATTACAACGTTCTTTCCCGAGAGCACCCTCTCCAGCGCCTCCTCCTGAAAGCGGTAGAGCCTGCGTATCCCCCTCCACCTGAGGTAATCCTTCAGCTCCCGGGCTATGCCCAGCTCCTCAATGCGCCTACCGTGCGCAAGCCCCTCCTCACGGAGCAGCCTGTACCTGGCAAGCTTGTTGCCGCGCAGCCTCAGAATGCGCTGAAGCACAGGGGGAAGCTCCTCAAAGGCGACGCCCTCCTGCTCAATCTCCCGCATGACCTCCGCGGGCACGCCCGCCTCCCCCTTCCTGTAGGCATCAATAAATTTCCGGTAGGCCTCCTCCTCGCTCTCCGCGCTGACCCTTGCCCTGAGCCTGCACCTCAGGCACACGACGCCGTACTCCTGGCCCCAGCGCATCACCAGAATATCCTCGCCGCAGGAGGGGCACCTCATGGATAATACTCGGCTTTGCCCCATTTAACACCTGCGCCGGTAATTTTTTATTTGCCCAGGAGAAGTAGAAGGGCGATGAAGCTCCTTGTGAGCCCGGTGGATGTGCAGGAGGCAGTTGAGGCTGTCAAAGGCGGCGCCGACATTGTGGACATCAAGAATCCCGCTGAGGGCTCCCTGGGGGCGAGCTTTCCCTGGGTCATCCGCAGCGTGCTCGAGGCTGTGCCTGCAGGCATAGAGACGAGCGCTACACTGGGCGACCTCACCTACAAGCCCGGCACCGCCAGCCTTGCTGCGTACGGCGTTGCCTCGCTGGGCGTGGACTACATAAAAGCAGGGTTCTACGGCATAAAGAGCGAGAAGCAGGCGCTAACCCTGGCCAGAGCGCTGGTGAGAGCGGCTGAGAGCTTCGATGTAAAGGTGGTTCTCGCCGGGTATGCTGACCACCCGCTCATAGGTGCAATCTCACCTTTCTCGCTCATAGAGGTGGGCGTGCACGCGGGTGCAGAGGGGGTTATGATAGACACAGCGCTCAAGCACAGGGGCGGACTGCTTGCTCACCTGAGCCTGCAGGAACTCACAGACTTCGTTGAGAAGGCCCACTCCTGCGGACTAATCTGTGCCCTTGCCGGAAGTCTTGCTGCCGGGGACCTGGAGAAGATCAGGGAGACCGGTGCAGACATAGTCGGCGTAAGAGGCGCCGCATGCAGCGGCGGGGACAGAGAGCGCGGCAGAATATCCGCCGAAAGGGTGGAGTTTCTGAAGCAGCTGGTGAAGCGATGAGAAAGCTCAGGCATGCGGTTGAGGCGGTATATGATGTTCGCTGGTTAGCGGCGGTGATGCTGGGGGTGCACCTCTTCTTTCTGCTCCTGGGCTACACGGCGGCCTCTCTCAGACTGGAGTGGGCGATTGTGATGAGGGAGGAGTTTATGAACTCCCTCCGGGGTTATGTACCCCTGCAGAGCGTGGCAGCACACCTCAGGGAGGGCAGCCTGCTTGAGGCGGTGGTGATAACTTTCGTCCACAACCTGGGCTGGGGTGCCTTCCTGAGCACAACGCTTACTGGGGTGCTGCTCTTCCTCCCTGCGCTGGTGAGCTCCTTCCGCGCCCTTTACGTGGGGCTCGTCTTCTACGGGAACGTCTCCAGCCCCGGGCATCTGCTGGTTATCTCCGGCACCGTGCTTCTGGAGTTCGGGGCTTACAGCATCTCCGCGGCGCTGGGAACGGCGCTGGGAATAGAGCTTGTGCGCAGAGGTGATGTGCGGCGTGCCCTGCACAGAATCGCCAGGGGCTACGCTGTGGTGGCGCTGCTCCTGCTGCTGGGTGCTGCCTGGGAGATTGCGGGAATATACTTCCTGATGGGGTGATGGCATGTACAGGGTGCTCTGGATAAACCTTGCGGAGGAGGAGTTCTGGGAGGAGGAGTTTGAAGAGGCGGAGAAGTTCATAGGAGGCAAGGGGCTCGCGGCCAGACTCCTCTACTCGTATCTCCCCCGGGGGGTTGACCCCCTTTCGCCGGCAAACCTTCTTATCCTCGCCGCCGGGCCGCTAACCGGCACGCCTTCGCCTGCCTCGGGGCGCGCGTGCGCTTCCTCAAAGTCGCCACTCACAGGAACGATTTTCGAGTCCCACTGCGGGGGCAGGATAGGTTATCAGCTCCGGAGAGCAGGTTACATGGCGGTTGTTATAGCGGATAGGGCGGCTGATAAGCTCGTCCTCAGGATTTCCCCCGGCGGTGTGGAGTTTGAAAGCGCCGCCAGAGTGTGGGGCATGGGGACGCGCGAAACGGAGCGCCGTCTGAGGCAGAGGCAGGGCTGGGAGCGCGCCAGCGTTGCCTGCATAGGCGTTGCCGGCGAGCGCCTGGTGCGCTTCGCAAGCATAATCCACGAAGGGCACCGCGCCTTCGGGAGGGGCGGCCTCGGGGCGGTGATGGGCTCAAAGAACCTCAAGGCAATTGTGATAAGGGGCAATAGGAGGATTCCGCTGGCAGAGCCGCACAGGTTTAAGAAGTTCGCCAGGGAATGCTACTCCAGGCTTGCGAAGCATCCTACCACCGGAAAGACGCTCAGAATATACGGCACGCCAAATGTGCTGGCGAAGGTAAACTACCTGGGAGTGCTGCCCACGCGCAACTTTAGCGCTGGTGTCTTCGAGGGCGCGGAGCGCATCTCTGGAGAGGCGATAGCGGAGCATGTGGTCTCCTCCTACGGCTGTTACGCCTGTCCAATTCGCTGCGGAAAGGTTGTGAGTATTGGGGAGGTGAGCACCTGCAGCCTGGAATACGAGACTCTCTACGCCCTGGGCTCGAATGTGGGCGTAGCTGAGCTGGAGTGGCTGGTGAGGTTCAACGAGGTGTGCAACGATCTGGGAATGGACACCATCTCCGCTGGCGCTACTGTGGCTGCATACCTGGAGAAGCTTGCCGCCGCCGGATGCGAGGCATGGGGAGACGGCAGGAGGATACTCTCCCTGCTCCGGGACATAGCACACCGCAGCGGCGATGGAAATGAGCTGGCAGAAGGCAGCGCCAGGGCGGTTCCAGAGCACTCGGTGAGCATTAAGGGACTGGAGCTGCCCGGCTACGACCCGCGTGGCGCTCGCGGTGTTGCGCTGGCATATGCCACATCCAACCGCGGGGCCTGTCACCTCAGGGCGCCGGTTTATATAGAGGAGCTTCTGACCCAGAGTGTTGACCGCCGGAAGAGAGAGGGCAAGGCAGAGCTGGTGAAGCACCTGCAGGACCTGCATGCGGCGGTAGATTCGCTGATACTGTGCAAGTTCACGGCCCGCGCGCTTGGTGCAGAGGACTATGCACGTCTTCTGAGCCATGCCACAGGCCTCGAGTTCACAGCCGGGGAGCTGCTGCGTGCTGGAGAGAGAATTTTTAACCTGGAGAGGCTCTTCAACCTGCGGGAGGGCTTCTCAAGGAAGGACGACGCCCTGCCCCGGAAGCTGCTCCAGCCGATTCCTGCTGGACCTTCAGAGGGTATGCGGGGAGAGCTTCAGATACTTGAGGAGTACTACTCCCTGCGCGGCTGGAGCAGCGACGGCGTGCCAGCGCAGGAGAAGCTGCGCCAGCTGGGACTTTAGCTACATTCTGCGAGCACGTTCGTACAGGGGGAGGGTGTACTCCTTCTCCCGCACTGCAAGCACCGGGCAGGGTGCGTGGGATATCACAGACATGGTGACGCTGCCCAGAAGGCGACGTGTACCGGTTGCGCCCTTGGTGCCCATTACAATAAGGTCCACATCCTCCTGCTCAGCCACCTTGAGTATTTCATCAGCCGGGGAGCCTGAGCGAATCACAGCCCGCGCACTCAACCCTGCTTCGGAGGCACGCTTCACAATCCGGTCGGCGCTCTGCTGAGCGAGCTCCACCTTGAGCTCCTCTATCACCTGTGCACCCTCAGCTGCCCCGGTACCGGTAAAGCAGGAAGACTCAAAGGGCGCCGCCAGCACCGAAAGGACAACAATCTCAGCTCCCTTTAGGCGAGCTATCTCAAGCGCAGGTGCTACTGCAAGCTCAGCCTTTGGGGAGCCATCGGTCGGAACGAGAATCTTCTTAACCTCCCAGCTCATGGACCTCCCTCCTTTTTTAATTTCTTCCATTTCATGCTACATATACCTGTCGGAGGAGATGGCCTGGCAGCATGTGTATAACCCACACCACACCGGATGCGTCATGCGGAGAGGTGAGGAGCTGCCCTACATGAGCAAAGGTGTGGCTCATGGTTTACCTGCCGGCTGGCTAACTCCTGACTCAATCTTGAAGATGTTAGCGAGGGAACAGTAGGGGGAAAGGAGGATGTGTTGGAGATGTGGCTCCAGATAAGGATGTACCTGTTGCTGGCGGTGATGTTCGCGATAGTGTACGCCATAGTGGTGGTGGCAGCGAGCATCGCTGGCATTCAGAGTTTTCTGTTCTATGCTCTCCTTGCTGTGGTGCTTCTGGGTGTGCAGTATCTCATCTCACCCAAGATAGTGGAGATGAGCATGGGAGTTCGCTACGTCAGTGAAAGTGAGGCGCCCAGGCTGCACAGCATGGTCGCCGACCTCGCGAAGCGAGCCGGCATACCGAAGCCCAAAGTGGGCATCTCCAGCCTGCCGATTCCCAACGCCTTCGCCTTCGGCAGGGGCAGGGGTGACGGCAGAGTATGCGTCACAGAACAGCTGCTGAACATGCTCAGTGAAGAGGAGCTCAGGGCGGTGCTGGGGCATGAGATATCCCACCTGAAGAACAGGGACGTGGCGGTGATAACGGCGCTGAGTGTTATACCAATGATGCTCTGGTACATGGCCTGGAGCTTCATTTGGAGCGGTGGGAGGAACAGAGGAAACGCCATTGTGCTGGGAATCGTGGCGTTCCTGCTCTACTTTATAACAAACCTGCTTGTGCTCTACGGCTCCCGGATTCGGGAGTACTACGCCGACGAGGGCAGTGTGAAGCTGGGCAACCCGCCTCATGCGCTTGCAAGCGCGCTCTACAAGCTGGTGTACGGAAGTGCCCGTGCTGACAGGGAAACACTGAGGCAGCTTCAGGGGTACAGGGCCTTCTTTGCCAATGACCCGGCGCGAGCATACCATGAAATACGCGAACTCAGGCAGGTGGACACCAACCTGGATGGAAACATAGACGCCAATGAGCTTCTATCGCTGAGCAGCAAAAATGTGCGCCTGAGCTTCGCGGATCGGCTGATGGAGATGTTCAGCACACATCCAAATATGGTGGCGCGTGTTAAGCGTCTCAGCAAGCTGGCAGCGCGCAGAGCTTAAATCCTTCTCAAAATCTCTGCATATTTTTTTATTTTTTCTCTGTCATCAAACTGTGCCAGCCATGCCAGAAAGCACAGCTCCACCGCACCCCGCCCGGCAGCTCTCGCGACTTCCTCAACTCTTGAGATTAGCTCAAAGTCGTCTTCCGCCGGTGGCTCCCCTGCTTCGGTGAGGAGCCGGTTTATAAAGCGCCTGACTATCCTGTCCGGCATGGCGGTATCAACACCACCCATCATGCGCAGGTACTGGAAGGTGTTTATACCAACACCTTTAACTCTGCCCACAGCATCGCTCCTCCAGTTTTCAGGCGTGGTGCCTGCTGCCCAAGTTCTGAGCGCACGGCGGTCATCCCCAATGCCGGCGAAGATTCTGGCTATTTGCTGAGCCACTCTCCAGCTGCGTCTGTTTCTCCATATTTCCATAAGCCGTGCAGGTTCTGCTGAAGCCAGGTCGTATGTGGAAACCACCTCGCCCGTCTCAACAAATCTTCGTCTGAATTCTTCAACGCGCGGCACCACCACCGTAAAGTAGTTCACACCCGTGGAAGTAATCGCAGCGTCGACCAGCATGCAGACAACGCTACCTTTCCAGCGCCGTGTTGCAAGACAGCGGGCTGCAATCTCCCTGAGAAAGGGTACATCAGCAGCCCTGGCTTCTACAGCCTCTCTGAGAAGCATCTGTTACCCTCTGCATCTCAGCCCATAAAGTCGCAGCTCCGGCATTTGAAAACAGGTACGTTCTTTCTGCCCCGCTTCTCCCAGTGATGTATTTCCATGCTGGAGGAGCCGCACCCGGGACAGGTGACCATCCGTGGATTGAGTTTCAGAAGGCGCTCCATCACCCGCATGTCCTGGATCAGCTCCGTCTCTGCCTCGCGCTTTACCTCCAGAAACTTCTGAAAGCGGCGCATGTGCCTGGGGCAGAGGTTGAGCTTGAACTCTGTTATCAGTCCCGCGGCCTCGTTGGAACAGAAGGAACACTTCATGCCTAAAATTGTATATTTTAACGTCTTGACAGATTCATAAAAGGAAACAAAAAGATTAAATCTGCCTGGAGACAACTTACCTCCAATGCGGATTTCAGAGTTTCAGCAGTTAATAAGAGAGCTCTACCTGGAGAAGGATTGCAGGCGCGGGGCGGAGGCAACTCTGCTGTGGCTGGTGGAGGAGGTGGGAGAGCTCCTGGAAGCGCATCGCAGATGCAGACGTGATGGCATAGAGGAGGAAATTGCAGATGTAATCGCCTGGGTGGTGAGCTACGCCAACCTGGCGGGTGTGGATGTTGAGGAAGCGCTGAGGAGGAAGTATCCCGGCAGATGCCGCTACTGCAACTCACTGCCGTGCACATGTGAGAAGTAGGTGGTACTGTGCAGGTGGTCAAGGCGTCGGGGGAGAGGGAGAGGTTCAATCCGGGAAAAATAGAGCACACTCTTAGACGGGCTGGTGCGCCCCGGGAGGTGAGAAGGAGGATTCTGAGCAGGATTGAGGAGCAGGTGTACGACGGTATCACCACATCACAGATCCTGAGGCTGGTAAGAGAACTTCTGCAGAAGGAAGAGCGCAGAACAGGGATGCGCTACGAACTGAAGGGTGCGATAATGCGCCTGGGAAGCGGTGGCTTCGCCTTTGAGAGCTACTTCGCAGAGGTGCTGGAAAGCTACGGGTATGCCACCGTGGTGGGCAGAAGGCTCGAAGGAAGGTGCGCCACCCATGAAGTGGATATTATCGCCGAGGTGGAGGGGAAGAGGGTGATGGTGGAGTGCAAGTACCACTCATCTCCCGGGGTGTATACAAATCTGAAGGAGGCGCTCTACACGTATATGAGGTTTCTCGACCTGCAGGAGGGGGGCAGCAGCCTGGAAGAGGTGTGGCTGGTTACCAACACAAAGGCATCAAGGGATGCGCTGAGGTTTGCCAGGTGCAGGGGGATGCGGCTTATAACCTGGCACTCACCCCGGGGCTGGAGTCTTCGCGAACTTGTGGAGAGTAAGCAGCTTTACCCGGTTACCGTCCTGCCCTCGGTGGATGCGGATGTTCTGCGGCGGTTCACCGGGGCAAGGCTCATACTCGCCAGAGACCTGGTGGAGGCTGATAGTGCGTATGTGCAGCTGGTGACGGAACTTCCGGAAGAGAGGCTTGAGATGATACTCAGAGAGGCCCGGGAGCTTGTCAACGGGCGATAAAAATTTATATGTCGCCACCAAATCTACCTGCATATGCTCTACCACCCCTATATTCTGGCAGTTGGAATGATACTATTCCTGGCGGGCGCCGCTGAGGGTTACAGGAGGGCAAAGTCGCTGCCGGGCGGTGAGAAATCGCGGCACGGGATGATAGTATACACTGCCTATGCTCTTTTCATCCTGGCTCTGGCGCTATACTATGGATTTGAACGTAACCTTGCCCTTGAAATGGCGGGAGGAAGAGAGGTATTTCGCGAAACCGGATTTCTCGTGCCTCATGTGATATCAATAACTCTTTCAACAGTTTTTCTCACGGCAACACTGCTCTACGGCGTGGCCATGAGGGGCAGAATTTTTACGGAGAGAATAGGGGGAAGGGAGATAGCCCATATGGTGCTGGGCAGTCTGGGTGTGCTGTTCTACGTGCTGGCGGTGCTGACGGGTGTGGCGATGTACATGAAGGCGGGCGTGCTGTGATGCGCCTGTACTTTTATACTGCGAACAGGTTTAAGTACAGGTTCGCAGAAGGGCTGCTGGGCCAGTATGGTGTTGTGCTCAAGATGGTGAAACCGGAATTTAAGGAGGTGCAGGCAGAGAGGGCTGAGGAGGTGGTGGCGGATGCGCTGGAGCATGCGGTGCTGCTCCCCGCAATCGCAGAGGACTCGGGGCTGTTCATCCAGGCACTTGGGGGATTTCCGGGTACAATAACCGGCTATGTGCAGCGAACCCTTACCGCAGGGCATTTGCTTAATCTGCTGGAGGGTGAGAGGAACAGAAAAGCCTGTTTCCGCTCCGTGGTGGGTCTGCGCGAGAGGGAAGGGGGTATCAGGTTCTTCACCGGTGAGATGTGCGGTGTGATTGCAGAGGAGGAGAGGGGAAACTCAAGGTACTGGTACGACAACATATTCGTGCCGGAGGGTGAGAGTCGCACCCTTGCGGAGATGAGCATGGAGGAAGTTATGCGTATATCCGACTGGAAGAAGAGCTTCACATCGCTTGGAGAGTACCTGGCAAAAAAAAGGCGGTGAAATTGACCCGCTCTCCACGGGGGATACAGCTTTGCGTCTCCGCAATATCCGGCAGCCGAGCAGCCAAAAAAAGCACTGTCAGTAAATACTTGCTACTATCTGTCCTCGCCAGCTCAGCCTGCGCACTTCAGCCCTCGGGACTCAGCGCCTTCCCTCTTTCAGAAACTCCCGGGTGAGGGTTACGCTGTTCTCCGCGTTCCAAACTTTTTCAAAGTACTCCATGGCCTGCCTGGCAACTTCTTCATCTTCTATCCATATCCCCGCTTCGAAGTTCTCCCAGAAGCCTGTCTGCGTCAGATTTGCCGAGGAAGCTATCACCTTTTTTCTGTCCACAACAATCAGCTTGGAGTGCAGGTTTTCGTTGAGCTTAACTGTGCCTGGCGGAAACATGTCCAGAAACCTCTCCAGAGCGAAGCTCTGTCTCCTGTTCTCAATGTACTCCCATCTGTCGCGAACCTTCCTGCGCTCATACCAGGGCCAGGTTATTATCCTTACCTTCACACCGCGGTCGGTCAGCTGCTTGATGTTTGATGTAAACCAGTCCACATAGAATATCCAGGGGGATGTGATGGCAACCTCCTCCCGGGCGCTCCTTATAAATTCCTCAACCTTGCTTATTATATCGCTCTCACCCCTGTGTCCGGGTAGAGTTTTCACAAAACCCCTGCGGATTACAATTTTCCTCCGCCCTCCTGAGTACATGAAATATCCAAGCACACCCAGAAGCACAAGGAAGGCAGCGCTCAGAACAATCGCATGGGTGTTCCACTCGACGGTGAAGTCGGCAGTGGTGAGGTAACTTTCCCCCGGATTGAGCAGCCGCTTTTCCCATACCGCACCCTTCCTCTGGCCTTCGTATATCAGCTCACCTCCGGGGTCAAGCCTCACAATCCGGTAGGTTTTAAATATGCTTTCGGGTAGCAGAAAGGTCACACGTATCCCATTGATGGGCCATTCGAAGAAGTTCCCCTCTATATCTTTGAACTTCCAGACTCCGTTACCTTTCTCTGTGGTTCTTGGTGAGTCCACCACTATTCTCACCAGATACTCCTCTCCGGGAGCAAAGGTGCGGGCGAAATAAAAAGCCACACTTCTCTGGTCTTCGCTCAGACTGTACTGGACGCTGCCCTTGGGTACATCCGAAATCTGAATTATCCTGGAGCCCTCCCTGAAGAAGGTGAAGCTGGAAGCGTAGTCGAGGGGAACGGGTTCCTTCCCGGGATTTGTGAATTTATAGGTTACAGTCACAGTGCTGTGCTCCGGACTCTTGAAGTCGTACTCCACTTCGATGCCCATTATAACTCCCGAGCCCTTCACACCTTCTGCTGCAAAGGTCGGGGATAAAAGCATCTGTACTAAAAGGAGGGGTATCAGCCATCTCACAATTCAATCCTCCAGCTTAATAATAAATCGAGCTTCAATATGAATCTTTTGTTCCTTTCGGGGTTGCCGGCGAATTGCTCATGCCTCTGAGGGCGGCGCTTATATTGCAAGCAAGAGCGAGTGGAGCTCCTGAATAACCGCCAGGATGAGGTTTATTATGCACGAGAGGGAAGAGATACTCGAGCGGTAGCTCCGCCAGTTATAAGTCTTGTAACTTCCAGGTGAGGCGGAAAGTTAGAGCTTAAGGCAGAAAAGTTGTTTTTCGACAAACCCTATTTCCAAAAACTCACCTCATGGAAAACCTGCGCTGTGGCTCAATGGTGAGCACCACCCTGCCGTCCTTGAAAACGCGCACTATTCCGCCGCTCTGGCTCACGGTAATCCCTATGCTTCTCGTCTTCGCCGTCGTCGCCGCAACCGCAGCATGCCTCGAGCCCAGGCCTCTGGGTATATCCACGCTGCTGGTGTCCACATTCAGGTATACGCCGGCGGACTCTATGATTCCGTCGTTGCTTATCACAAACACGCCGTCAAGCTGCGCAAGCTCCTTTATGGTTTCCTTAATCTCGGGGTTGAGCACGGAGCGCTCTCCCACCATGTGCCCCTCGAAGGGGTTGAGTATGAGCTGCCTCGAATACCTGAGCACTTCCCTCGAATCTCCGATGATGAAGGCAGTGCCTATCATCCTGCCCTCCCGTCCCTCCTTACCTATCTCAAGGGCTATATTCAGCACAGCCTCAAAGACCTCTGGCTTCACCCGGATGTCGCGCAGAAAGTGGTACAGCTCCAGGTCCAGAGCCTCCTCCCTTACCTCATAGTAGAAGATGGAGCTCGCCTCCGCGGTAATTGTGGAGCCAACAGCGACGACCACATCCCTGTCGTGGAATATCCCCTTCTCCACGCCACGCACAATCGCATCTTCCACCATCTCCCAGGGCGAGTTCCTTCTGCTCAGCAGCTTGAGCACCTGCACGTTCGCCAGCCTGCTTTTAACCTCCCTGTCCACAAACTCCACCTCGATTGTGCTCTCAGTCGCCTCCTTCAGCATGCTCTGAAACAGCTCCTCAGAGGCTGTGGCCAGGACCACCGGCAGGGAAATCTTTATCCTCTTAAGCTCTTCAAAGC
>WANX01000065.1 GCA_015521565.1 Candidatus Hydrothermarchaeota archaeon | reverse complement strand
TTGGAGAAATCTCGAAACGCCCGCTGAGAGATTCTACTCCTCACTGCAGCCATTCATGCTGGGAAAGTTTATGTCCTGGGCTGAGAAAGAGGTGAGTGCATGAGGCGAAATAATTGCCAGATAACACAGTGCTTAAGGGGTTGTGTGTTATCTGCAAAACATTTCGCTTGTGCGGTATTAGGCACGAGCCTTTGATGAAGCTGAATCAGGATGATGTGGAGAGGATAGTAAAGCGGGTGGTTGACTATGGTCTCAGTACGGGGTTTGTGGCGAGGCAGTTTGGCATTACCCGGCGCAGGGTTCAGCAGCTGGTTAAGCACTACCGTGAGACTGGTGAGGTTCCTGTACTCAGAAGACCGGAGAGGAAGCCTTATGCTAAGCATCCAGAGAATCTCCGGGATGAGGTATTGTGGGCGAAGGCAAAGCTGAAGTGCTCCGCCACTGGCACAGCTGCTCGCACCCGGGGAAAGGTTTAAAAGCCCCGACACCCTTTTAAATTAAACCCTGAGGACTGCGAAGATAGTTGGAAATGCGAGCAGAAAGAAGGTGGAAGATATGGAAATTACCGATGTGAAGATATACAGGATGCAAAACGCCGGAAACCTGAAAGCCTATGCAAGCGTGACCTTTGACAACGCCTATGTGGTGCACGGGTTGCGCGTGATGGACGGGGAGAGAGGGTTGTGGGTGAGCATGCCTGCCACACGTAACAAACGCGGCGAATTCAAGGACGTGTTTCACCCAATCTCGAGAGACGCACGGGATGTGCTGGTAAGGGCGGTGCTGGACGCCTACGAAGAGAGCGGGAGGTAGGTTTTCAGGAGGAGGAGCACCCCCCCGGCTGCAAGTGCGAGGGAATAATACTTTGCAACCTTCCCCGCCAGCTTAGGCGTTCCGCTCACCTTTATCAGTGCAATCTTGCTGAGCACACTCGCCATAGCAGAGAGTACAGCGCAGTTTGCAGCCACGCTTGCGCTCAGCTCCCCCTTTGCCGCAAGTGAGGCAAAACTCGCCACCACCGCACCGCTGGAGACGAATCCTGCGAAGAATGCGGCAGGGTATAGACCGAGTCCGCCGTAGCTCTGAGCCAGCTTCGCGAGCGCCGTAATCGCCGTAAAGAGCAGTGCAAACTTCAGCGCCGGCATTAGCGCAAAGGGCAGAGCCAGCTCCAGCTTCTTACCGCGCAGCGCCTCCTTCGCAAACCTCACCCGCGCGGGTGCAACGCTTGCAATGGCCATACCCAGCATGGGCAGGAGCATCTCCCTGCCAACAGCGCCACTCAAAAGCGCCGCTATCAGCAGGCTTCTCAGCAGGGCCACGCCACTGGCTAAGAGAATTCCCTGAAGCGCAGGTTTTTCAAGGGAGGTATCCTCCCTGGCTCTCGTAGCAAGAGCTCCAACAGTAGCCTGGCTGTTCACAAGGGCACCAAGAGCGCCTGTTGCGGGGAGCGCAAGCTCAGCGCCAAACCAGCGCAGCGCCAGAAAGCCTGCGAAGCCTATTGTGGAGACCACAATAACAACAAACACGAGGGTGCGGGGGTTCACCAGCCCATAGGGATCTATCGCCTCATCTGGCACAAGGGGGTACAGCACAAAGACCACGAGCCCGAACTCAAGAGCATTTGCCATCTCCCTGAAGCTCATCGCCCTGGAGAGCGCCTGGGAGTAGCGCTTCCCGGCAAGTATTGCGGCAACGATTATGCTCACCGCCACGCCCTCCAGGGCGAATCCGGCGCCTACAACTACGCCTATAGCAAAGGCGAGCAGGAACGCCACAAGTGTGGTTATGCCGATGTCCTCCACCAGGAAGTGTTTTACCACGCCTATGAAGAGGGCGATTAATGCAACGCTCAGGGTTACTCCCGCCAGAAAAAGCTCCGAGCCAAGCTTCTGGGAGATGCTGAAGCTGAGCGCACCCATCAGTGAGGTGAGCATGAAGGTGCGCGTGCCGGCAACGACCTTCTTGCCCATCTCCCTCTCTATTCCGAGAAGCCCCCCCGCCAGGGTGGCGATGATGAGCGACTCTATGAGCCGGACGTCTGCCTGCATGAAGAATACTTGGCGCGGCGCTATTTAAAGGCTCTACCACTACCCTTAAAAACTCGCGGAGCACAATCCCTAAGCATGGTCTTCCTCTTCGAGTACGCCACCTGCACGCGCGAGGCTCTGCCCGCGAGCATAGCCGTCGAGGGCCTGGCGATGTTCCGCGCCCTCTACGAGGACTTCAGCGAGGTTGAGGGCGTCGCCTCCTTCACCGGCAGAACTCTGCCCCACTTCCCCGAGCTTCCCTGCGCAGAGAGCTGGGAGCAGAGCTTTGAGGAGATGCTCGAGAGAGAGGAGCACGCGCTTGTCGTAGCCCCCGAGAGCGACAACCTCCTGCTCAACCTCACGCTGAGGCTTGAAAGTGCCGGAGTGAAAAACCTGGGCTCAGCCTCGCGGGGCGTTGCCATAGCAGGAGACAAGTACGCGTGCTACCGCGCACTAAGCGGCGTGCGCCAGCCGAAGACGGAGCTCTTCAGAGGAAGCACGGCTCTGGATTTTCCTCTCGTTGCAAAGCCTCGCATGGGCGAGGGGTGCGAAGGCATGCGCCTCGTCGCTAACGAGGAGGAGCTGGCGGCACTTCCAGAAGGCTATATAATCCAGGAGTACGTGCCCGGGAGGCCCATGAGCGCCTCCCTCTTGGCGGGGGACGAGGTGAGGGTGCTCAGCATAAACACGCAGGAGTTCAGCGATGGCGGCTACGCGGGCGCAGAGCTTCCACTTGAGATAGAAGAGGAGCAGCTGGAGGAGGTGGTCAAAGCTGTGGAGCGCATCCCCGGCCTAAGAGGCTACGTGGGCGTGGACTTTGTGCTGGGGGACGAGCTCTGGGTGATTGAGGTGAACCCGCGCACAACCACGCCCGCAGCTGCCCTCAGGGAGGCGCTGGGGATCAACCTGGGGGAGCTTTTGTTTAAGAACTACTACCGCGAGGCTCTGCCCGAGGTTAGGCGCAGGCGCAGGGTGAGGCTGCGCAAGCTCATGCGAAGGGCGGAGAACGCCTTCGTCTCCCTCGGCGGTACGAGCATTGTGATAGAGGTGGTGGGATGATTCTGACCCTGGATATAGGCGGGGCCAACACGAAGCTGCTGCTCTTCGACGAGGCTCGCGAGCTGGTGGTGAGGAGTGAGGTGCACTACTTCCCCTTCTGGAAGCGGAAGGAGGAGTTCTCAAGCTTCCTGCGCCGCATCGCTCCGCTCGCTGAGCGCGTGGCGGCGACGCTTACCGCGGAGCTTAGCGACGTGTTTAAAAGCAAGGCCGAGGGCGTTGCCTACGTCACGAGCGTGGTGAGAGAACTTTTCCCTGAGGCAAGGTTTCTCAGCGTTGATAGGCGCCTTGTCGCAGAACCTGGCCCTGAGCTCGCGGGCGCCAACTACGTGGCGAGCGTGTACTACCTGGAGCGCTTCTTCGGCGAAGGCGTGCTCCTGGACATAGGAAGCACCACCTGCGACGTTATACCCTTCAGGCGAGGCGAGGTGCTGTACAAAAAGACCGACCTGGAGCGCATGCTCGCGGGGCAGCTCGTCTACACAGGCTACCTGCGCACACCTTTGAACACCATAGCAGAGAAGGTGCCCTTCCGCGGGAGAATGCTCAGGCTGGCGAGCGAGTACTTCGCCATAACCGCCGACCTGTACCTTATCCTGGGGGAGCTTTCGCAGTACTCCTGCGACACTCCCGACGGAGGAGAAAAAACCCGCGAGGCGGCGCTGCGCAGGGTTGCGCGCTTAGTGTGCGCTGACCTGAGCGAGGTTGGCGAGGCTGAGCTTATTGAGCTCTGCCGCTACCTCGCCGAGAGGCAGGCGGGCATAATCTCCGAAGCCCTGCGCAGGGTTAGCGACAGTCATGGCTTAGACATGGTCTACCTCGCCGGCACTGGAAGAGCGCTTGCAAGGCGAGCCGCGATGCAGGCTGGCTTAGCCTGGGTTGACCTGGCAGAGGTAACTCCTGCCCACGACAACCTTCCCTGCCTTGGCTTGGCGTACATGGTGCTGGACCATGCTGGTGGTTAAGTTCGGCGGGAGCCTGCTCAGGCACGCGGAGAAAACGCTGCCGCTGCTGGCCGAGCACGAGGTGCTTCTCGTACCTGGAGGCGGGGTCTTCGCAGAGCAGGTCAGGCGGCTCTACGCAGAGCACCGCCTGAGCGAGAGCGCCGCGCACTTCATGGCAATCGCCGCCATGGACGCCTATGGGGAGTTCCTCTCGAGCGTCTCGGGAATACCCGCCAGGCAAACGCTGAGGGGAAGCCTGCCCGCGATTCTGCTTCCCTACCGGCTCATGCGGGAGCTCGACCCACTGCCGCACTCCTGGCAGGTAACCGGCGACAGCATCGCCTGCTGCATTGCAGCCCTGCTCGGAGAAAAGCGGCTCGTTATCCTTACCGACGTGGATGGGATATACGTTAACGGCGAGCCTGTGAAGGAGATAACCGCCGCCGAGCTTTTGCGCCTGGGCGAGACCTGCGTCGACGCCTACCTGCCAAGGCTTCTGAAGAAGCACAGAATCACCTGCACCGTTGCGAACGGAAGAAGCGCCGAAGCTGTCAAAGCGGTGCTGCGCGGCGAGGCGGTGGGCACGAGGGTGGTGCCGTAACAACCTTTTTATACCTTCGGCCAAACATAAAAATTCAAATGAAGAGGGAAGAGCAGTACACAAGAAAAATTGAGTATATACTCTCGTGCCTTGATAAAATGGCACCTCCAGAGAGCGAGAAGGAGGTTTACGCTCTGTTTTACCTTGTTCACACCTCAATAGAGGCGGCAGGGGTGTGATTGACGCAGAGCTTGCGGAAAGCCTGAAAAGCTCAGCGGGCTCAGAAACATTCTTGTCCACAGATACAACAGGGTGGAGGAGAGCATCGTTGTAGATGGGCTGGAAGATATCAGGGGTGCTGTACGGCAGCGTCCTTACCGGAGAGTTTATTCCAGGGCGGAGCGACATCGACGTGGCGGTGGTCACAATGAAGAGAAGGAGCAACCGCGCGCTGATGCGGGAGGTGCTGGGCAGGGTGAATCCGAATAAATACGACGTCCGCGTGTTTGAGCTGCTGCCTCTCTACGTAAAGGCCGAGGTGATTAAAAACTACGCCGTGGTCTTCGGCGATGAGGGCGAGGTGGGGGAGTACTTCTACTTCTGGAGGAAGCTCTGCAGAGACTTCGAGAGGAGGCGAGAAAAAGTTACGCTCGAGGATTTGAAGGCGGGCAGAGAAAGGCTGAGGAGGTTATGTCCTCCTTTTAAAGAGATAGGGCACCGCAGAGGCTTGCCGAGTGGTGGAATTGAGAGGATCCTAATTTAATTATACCTACACGTCCAGCACCCTCACCTCTTTCGCGTGGGTCTGGATGAACTCCCTCCTGGGCTCCACCTGGTCGCCCATGAGTATTGTGAATATGCGGTCCGCCTCTATGGCATCTTCCACGGTAACCTGGAGCAGTGTTCTGCGCTTCGGGTCCATGGTTGTTTCCCACAGCTGCTGCGGGTTCATCTCCCCCAGGCCCTTGTAGCGCTGCACCTCTCCACCTCCCAGCTTCGCGAGCACACGCTCCAGCTCCTTCTCGGAGTAGACGTACACCTCGCGCTTGCCCTTCTTCACCCTGTACAGAGGAGGCTGGGCGATGTAAACGTAGCCCCTCTCTATCAGCGGCAGCATGTAGCGGTAGAAGAAGGTGAGCAGCAGCGTGCGAATGTGCGCGCCGTCCACGTCGGCGTCGGTCATTATTATAATCTTGTGGTAGCGCGCCTTCTCAACGTCGAACTCGTCGCCTATGCCCGCGCCTATCGCTGTTATCATCGCCCGGATTTCCTCGTTCTTCAGGATTTTATCCAGGCGCGCCTTCTCCACGTTCAGAATCTTGCCGCGCAGCGGGAGGATTGCCTGAAAGCGCCGGTCGCGCCCCTGCTTGGCGCTTCCCCCTGCGGAGTCGCCTTCAACTATATAAAGCTCGCTCTTCGCAGGGTCCCGCTCCTGGCAGTCCGCCAGCTTGCCCGGCAGCCCCTGCCCATCCAGAGCGCTCTTCCTGCGCGCCAGCTCTCTCGCCTTGCGCGCAGCCTCCCTCGCACGAGCGGCAAGGATGCTCTTCTGTACAATCTTCCTGGCGATGCTCGGGTTCTCCTCGAAGAACCTGCTCAGCCCCTCGTTAACAACGCTCTCCACTATGCCCTTGACCTCGCTGTTGCCAAGCTTTGTCTTTGTCTGGCCCTCGAACTGCGGCTCCGGGATGCGTATGCTCAGCACCGCTGTCAATCCTTCGCGCACGTCCTCACCACTCAGCGTAACCTCGCCCTTGAGCAGGTTGTTCTTCTTGGCGTACTCGTTTATAACCCTGGTCAGGGCGGAGCGGAAGCCCGTGACGTGGGTTCCGCCCTCAACCGTGTTTATGCTGTTCACAAAGGCGTAGAAGTTCTCCCTGAAGCTGGTGGTGTACTGCATCGCCAGCTCCACGTAGGTGGAGTCGCGCTTCGCCTCGAAGTATATAACCTTGCGGTGCAGCGGCTCCCTGCCGGAGTTGAGCCACTTCACAAAGGCAATTAGACCACCGGAGTAGCTGAAGGTAACCTCCCTGCCGGTGCGCTCATCCTTGAGCACAATCTTTATGCCCTTATTCAGAAATGCCAGCTCCCGGAAGCGGCTCGCCAGGGTGTCGAAGTTAAACTCTGTGGTCTCAAAAATCTCCGGGTCAGGCTTGAAGGTAATCTTTGTGCCGGTGCGCTTCGCCCTGCCCACGACGCGCATCTTCTCCTTGGGCTTGCCGCGCTCAAAGCGCTGCCTGAACACCTTGCCCTCCCTGCGAACCTCGGCGACGAGCCACTCGCTCAGCGCATTCACAACGCTCACGCCAACGCCGTGCAGCCCGCCTGAGATGCGGTACACCTTCTTCCCGAACTTTCCGCCTGCGTGGAGCATGGTGAGGGCTATCTCAAGCCCGGGCTTCCTGTACTTGGGGTGTATATCTGTGGGTATGCCGCGCCCGTTGTCGGCGATGGTTATGCTCCCGTCCCTGTGAATGGTGACCTCTATCCTGTTGCAGTACCCTGCGAGCGCTTCGTCGATGCTGTTGTCCACCACCTCATAAACAAGGTGGTGCAGCCCCCGCGAGGAGGTCGAGCCTATGTACATGCCCGGGCGCCGCCTTACTGCTTCAAGGCCCTCGAGAACCTCGATGTCCTTCGCAGCGTACTCGCTCATGCTCATCTCCCGAAAAACAGTTGTTCTAACGCAGATATAAACCTTTCAATTTCATATTATAGCTGGAGGATACCTTTATAATACCTTATTGAAATAAAACCACAGCGAAGAGAAATGACGCGCAGAGAGGAGATAATTCGCGAGCTGGAGCTGAGAAGCAGGAGCATCGATGAGCTCGCAAGGCTCTTTCAGTGCACCTGCAGGGAGGTGGTGGTGGATTTAAAGCACGTGCAGCGCACCCTCAGGGCGAGGGGCAGGCGTCTCTATGTTCTTCCGCCGGTCTGCAGGTCCTGCGGGGAGGCTATAAATATTAAAAAGCCGAAAAACATTAAGCGCTGCCCGAAGTGCAGGTCGAGCAATGTCGCGCCTGCCAGGTTCGTTGTAAAGAGTGGTTAGAATGGAGCACGCCAGGAGAGAGCTGGACTACCTCTGGAGCATTCTCGGCGATAGCCGCCTTTCATGCTTAGATGTTGCCACAAACCTGCAGGTGGTGCTGTACCACTACGCCGCGCATCTCCTCGTGCCAGAGCATATAAGCGAAGCAGAGCTGAGAGGCAAACTCGCGGATAAGCACAGCAGCAAGCACCCCCTGTACAACCTGATTGAAGTGATGCGGGAGCATGGGCTCGCCACCGAGGACTTCGTCTCGCTTGCGAGGCGCGTGGCAGAGCTCAACCTGCGCATAGCCCGCGACCCGGAGGCAGACGTGGGCTACGCCGAGGTGAAAGAGCTGCTCCTCGCCGCAGAGCAGCTGCTGGAGGGCGAGGGATGAAGACCTGGGTTGAGAAGTACCGCCCCCGCACGCTGAAGGAGGTGGCAGGCAACCCGCGAGCAATAGCAGCGCTGCTCTCCTGGGTCAGGGAGTGGAAGACGGGCACGCCCAGGAAGCGAGCGCTGCTGCTCTATGGCCCGCCCGGCTCGGGCAAGACCTCCGCCGCCTATGCGCTTGCAAGAGATTTAAACTACGACTACATCGAGCTCAACGCCAGCGACTGGCGCACCAGGGATGTGATAAACCGCATTGTGGGCAGCGCCTCCCGCTTCGGCACGCTTGACCCGGCAAGGGAGAAGAAGGTGATAATCCTGGACGAGGTGGACGGAATTCATGGCAGAGCCGAGTACGGCGGCCTGGCGGCGCTGAAGAAGCTCATAACCGGGAGCAGGCACCCCATAATCCTCATAGCCAACGACCCCTGGAAGCTTCCTCCAGAGTTCAGGGGCTTAACCCAGATGGTGGAGTTCAAGCGCATAAACCAGCGCACTGTTCTGCGCGTGCTAAAGGAAATCTGCCGCCGCGAGGGCATAGCCGCGGAGGAGAAGGTTCTAAAAATCATAGCTGCCAACTCCAACGGAGACCTGAGAAGCGCCATAAACGACCTCCAGGCTCTTGCCGAGGGCAGGCGCAAGCTCACCCTTAAGGATGCTGAGCTGCTCACCATGCGCGATGTGGAGATAAAGATCTTCGACACCCTCGTGAGAATTCTCAAGACGGAGAGCATAGAGCGCGCCAGGGAGGCGGTACGTGAGAGCGGCGAGGACCCAGATACGATACTGAAGTGGCTGGCCGAGAACCTTCCGCTGGAGTACCGCGACGCGCAGGACCTTGCCAGAGCCTACAACTACCTCTCCCGCGCAGACGTCTTCCAGGGCAGAATACTGCGCCGCCAGGACTGGGGGCTGATGAGCTACATGATAGACCTGATGAGCGCCGGCGTGGCGCTTGCAAAAAAGAGGAAGTACCCCGGCTACACCCGCTACCAGTATCCGAAGATTTTTGCAATGTACGCCCAGACGCGGGGGGAGAGGCAGAGCTTGGATGCCCTCGCCGGGAAGCTGCAGGGCAGAAAGGACGCCCATACAAAGATTCACGCCTCGAGGAGGGTGATAAAGGAGCAGTTCATCCCTATGTTAAGGCACGTGATGAAGCACGCGCCCGAGATGGCGGCGCTCGCGGCGAGCGAGCTGGAGCTGGAGCTTAAGGAGATAAAGCTTCTTGCAGAGGACGAAAAGCTGGCGCAGGAAATTGCGCGCAGGGCTGAGGAGATAACAAAAGAAAGAATGAGACGGCTCGCGAAGGGAGACAGGACGAAGCAGGTCTCCCTGTGGGAGTTTTAGGCTTACTCTCTGGGATACTTCCCCCTGCTCAGGAAGTAGGACTTCCTCCGCAGGGCGTTCATCACTGTGCGCGCGCTCACCATTCCCACTATCTTACCCTCGTCGTCCACCACCGGGAGGTGGCGCACATAGCGACCCATCATGCGCTCCGCCGCCTCCTCCACCGGCGCGTCCTGGTGCACCGTGGTTATGACCCTGCACATCACGTGCTTCAGCTCTGTGCCGCACATTATGTCCACGAGCGATGTTTTCTGCGTGTCCAGGTTCTTAACCACCACCTCGCGCAGCATGTCGCGCTCTGTGAACATGCCTATGGGGTCTGTGGGCGTGCCCACGATGACGCTGCTTATGTTCTTTCTGACCATTATCTTCGCGGCCTCTGCAATCGTGGTATCGGGGGGTACAAAAGTCGGGGCGTGCATTATCTCCTTGACCTTCATGTCCCATTATGATAATCTTCACATTATAAATAACTTCCGACACCGGGTATAGGAGAAGCCTCAGCCACCTTCCTCGAAGTACAGCTCTGTGCAGTACCCGTGGCTCCTCAAAATGGTGTCGGCCTCCCTTAGGGAATGCGTTTCTGCCACCAGCTTGGATACCCGGCTGAACTCAAACACATGCCCGGGAGAGAAGTAGAAGGTAACGAGGGCGCACGGCGTAAGATACACACTGCGCTTACCTGCTCGTATACTGTACGCACCGTACTTTCCCCTACCCGCCTCCACCACAAGCCTGCTCGCCTCTGTTGCACTGGCTGAGGCGATGCGCTCCATGAGTTCCAGATCCCGGGGAGTTGCTCCCCTGGCTCCGAGCAGTGCTCCCCTTGCCGCAAGCTCCGCGATGTTGCGGTTGAGCTCTTCCAGGGTTAGCTCCCCATCGCTGCCATAGCCTATCACCCCGAGTACACTCGGCACCTTCAGCTTTGCCAGGGTGGCCACCATTATCCCGTCAGCCAGAGGGCTCTGTATCCCAGGCTCATCACCCCTCGCAAGAGAGTCGCCACCCACGTCTATGCCAACAACCAGGTCTATACCGAGCTTTTCCATCGCCCTGTCAAGGGCCCTCACCGTGCCCCCAACTCCGCCGCTTATGTCCAGGAGGAGAACCTCCCTGCCCAGGATGCTGGAGGCGGCACTCTCCGTAAATGTGGTACCGTATCTGGTTCTCGTCTGGGGGTTTGCGAGAGCCACACCTTCGCATACTCTGGTTATGTTCTCCAGCTCATCTATTTGCCTCGGTCCTGGTCTGGGGTCAACCACGCGGCGCTCCCAGGTCAGACCTCCGAGAAGGGTGTCGGTTCCGAACAGCGACAGGTAGCTCGCAGTGGGTATGCAGCCTATTACGTCGCCACCCCCGCCTATACCTATCACCAGCGCCTTTCTTGCCCTCTTTGCCACCTCTTCCAGAGACATGCTACCGCATTATGCCAAGACGTTAACCTTGAGTATAAAAACCATGCTCACCCCCGGAGTTAAAGCGGTGCTGGAGAAGCAGGGGTATCGCATAGTTGGCAGGCACTCCGCAGTGAAGCTGTGCCACTGGCTCAGGGAGCGTCTGCTCAGAAAGCGCGCCTGTTACAAGGCGAAGTTTTACGGAATAGAATCCCACCGCTGCCTGCAGATGACCCCCAGCGTGGCATGGTGCCAGCACCGCTGCCTCTTCTGCTGGCGTCCCGTGGAGCACACCCTCGGGGCTGAGCTCGGCAATGAAGTTGACGAGCCCGAAGCAATAGTGGAGGGTGCTCTGGAGGCGCAGCGCTCACTGCTCAGCGGATACGGGGGCGAAGAGCGTGTAACTCAGGAAGAGTTCCGGGAGGCGCTGTCTCCGAACCACGTGGCAATCTCCCTGGCGGGAGAACCCACCAACTACCCCAGGATAGCAGAGCTTGTGGAGGAGTTCAACCGGAGGGGTATGAGCACCTTCCTGGTTACCAACGGCATGCATCCAGAGCGCATCGCCGAAGTTGAGCCCACCAGTCTGTACCTCTCCCTGATATCTCACAGTGAGGAGCTGTACCGCAGGATAAATGTGCCCCGCGTCAGAGACGGGTGGAAGAGGCTGATGCAGAGCCTGGAGGCTATGAGCACCAGCAGGGCCAGGAAGGTGGTGCGCATCACTCTGGTGAGGGGCTACAACCTTGAGGAGCCGGAAGCCTTTGCGCCCCTGATAGAACGCGCCAGCCCGGACTTCATAGAGGCGAAGGGCTATGTACACGTGGGCTACTCCAGAAGGAGGCTCACAAGGCAGCACATGCCCTCCTGCGATGAGGTGGAGAACTTCGCAAGAGCCCTTGCCGAAGCCACCGGGTACAGGGTGATAGACTTCTCCAGTGAGAGCAAGGTTTTTCTTCTTAGAAGGTGAGGCATCCCCATGGAGCTGAAGGAGATAATCGCCCAGATCAGGCGGGAGCTTGACGCCAGGGATGCGCGCCGCGAGGAAGTATTTGCGGTGGCACGGGAGATACGGAGGCTCTCAACACGGGCAATGAGGGAGATACACCAGGACAACCACTCCACAGCCCTCGCACTCATAAGAGAAGCCGCCGGATTTATCTCAGGGCTGGAGGAGGATGATTTCAGGTTCAGTCTGCTGCAGGAGGCGGTGCAGGAGTATGTGGAGGCGGTGCTTACCTTTCACCTTCTCCGGGGGGAGAAGATTCCATCACACCGCGAGCTCCGCGTGCCACCGGAGTGGTATCTTCTGGGCCTGGCCGACGTGGTGGGTGAGCTCAGGAGACACGTACTCGAGCTGCTGCGCAGAGACGAGCTGGAAAGAATAGACCACCTTCTGGATTTGATGGACGAGATAACCAACGAGCTGAACTCGCTGGTGTACCCGAACGCCATAGTGGCAATAAAGCGGAAACAGGATGTGGCCAGGATGATAATGGAGCGCACACTTGGTGAGGTGACCCTGGCGAAGAAGGAGAGTGAGCTGCGACGCGTGCTGGAGGAGCTGCACAGTTCTCTAAAGTAGTCTCAGATTATGAAAAAACTATTTATTACCTCCCGGGCAAGGGTTGGTTATGAGCGTCTCCTTTGTCTATCCCCTGGAGAGCGGTATGCTGGTGCTCAGGAGAGTTGCAGCCGGGGAGAGGGTGCTCTTCACAGGCACCGCGCAGGAGAGGATGAGGGCTGTGAGGAGTTTTATTGCGGGCTCCCTCCCCGGTGGGAGGATTCTGTACTGCTATCCGGCGGACAGAGGTGCAGTACCGGTGCCGGAGCATGCGGTGGTGTGGAAGCTGTGCACCTCTGAAAGCGAGCTGAAGGGGATTGCACAGAGGCTGGAGGATTTTGCGGCTGAGAGTGAGCGCACATCAGTGGTGCTTGACTTCGGCGGCCACCTCATGGAAGGGGTGACGGTGTTTTTGAAGGACATTTTCGAGAGGCTTCCGGATGTAACCTTTATGACATGTCTCGATGTGAGGGATGTGAATGCACAGCTTTTCGAAGAGCTCATCCGGGTTCATACTCTGCTCATCATCTCCACTGATGCGGAGAGGACGTTTGTAACCCCCCTGCCTCTTCCGGAAGCAGGTACAGGAGATGTGGATGTGCTCTCTGCAAGGGTGGTGGACGGCCTGATTAAAAAGTTCCTCGACCTGGTGGTGCTCTCAGTACTCCAGGAGGGACCCATGCACGGATACAGTATAATAAAGACGATATTCCAGAGGAGCGGTGTGCTTGTAAGTCAGGGGATGCTCTATCCCCTGCTGAAACAGCTTGAAAGCGAGGGGCTGGTAGCCCGTGAGTGTGACAGGAAGGGCAGAGGAAAGGTTTATACACTCACACCCGGTGGACAGGAGAAGGTGAAGAGGGGAAGAAGGGAGCTCCAATCTGCGCTGGCCTACCTCCTGGGTTTTATGGGAGGCGGAAGCTCAATCTCACCGTGAAGTTCGCTGATACGTCTGAGGCGGGAGGTTATCTGTTCTATTTCCTCCTCAGAGAGGGTAACCCTGCTTTCCATTTCCCGCAACCGGGACTCCAGCAGCTTCATCCTGTACAGAAGGACGACATTTAGGAGAAGACTCACGCCAAAAAGGATGTACAACAGCTTCAGGGTTGTGTACACGTCCATTTCTTCTACCCCGCGGACTTTTTTATTCTCATTCCGGTACTGCTGAAGATGTGCTCCACCGGCAGGGGTATTAGTGTGGTGTTTTCTGTTCCGCCCCCGCAAGGTGCCACGGTTATGGACGTGCCCATTCACGGCCTCCATCGTCAATTTTGAGAGGGGGACTCCTTTCCCTCCGAAGAACTCTTCCCCTGCTCCGCATCCGGAGTAATGCCCAGATTTTGAAGAGACTCCGCTGCACAGTTTCTCACCCATTCGCTCTCGTCCTGGAGAGCCTTCCTGAGGGCCTCCACCGCACGCTCATCCTCTATCTTGCCCAGCGCAGAAGCTGCCACGGTGCGCACCATCTCGTCTTCGTCCCGAAGAGCCTCTATAAGGGGCTCCACTATACGCTCGTCTTTTACACCATCAAGAGCAGATACTGCGCAGTACCTCACAGTGCTCTCCTCGTCCCCCAGCGCCTCTATCAGGGGCTCAATGGCACGCTCACCGCCGCTCTTCCACAGGGCGGAGGCTGCTATTCTGCGCACATTCGGGTCACTGTCCTTGAGGCAGGATATCATTATATCCAGCACCCTGTCGTCTGTGTAACCGGAGAGGGCTGAAATGATTTCCCTGCGCACCACCTCGTCTTCTTCTGTGTAGAAGGCATCGATGAGGGGCTCAACTGTCTCCTCACTTCCAATGCTGCCCAGCGCCCTCGCAGCACTGGCACGCACAGTGCTCTCCCCGTCTCCCAGCGCCTCTATCAGGGGCTCAATGGCACGGGCATCACCTATCCTGCCCAGCGCCCTCGCAGCACTGGCACGCACCCTGGTATCACTGTCCTTCATCGCCCTTATCAGGGGTTCAACCGCCCTGGGACTTTTCATCACACCCAGCGCCTTGGCGGCACTTGCCCTTACTATACTATCCCTGTCAAAGAGGGCATTTATGATGGGCCTGATGGCCTGCTCCTCATCTATCCTGGAGAGGGCTGAAGCTGCAACACTCTTGGCGAGAACCTCACTCTCCTCCACATCCTCCCCCGCACCCTCCACATCCTCCAGCATGGAGCGCACCAGCTGTTCTATATCCTCTTCAGTTGGCTCGCGGATGTTGAGCCTCCTCAGCAGCTCGCACCTGTCAAGGTCCTCGGCTTCACACCGCGTCTCATGGGCGAGCAGTTTCTCGGCAAGAGGCTCCGGCAGAAATACGGCTGGCAAACCGCCGCTGTCCACACCCCTGAAAACGGAGCCCAGTTTGGCGAGTCTGGCTATTGCGGAGTCGACATCACCGCCCAGCAGCCGCTTAAGCTCATTGTAGGTTGCTCTTCCGCCGCCGGTGGACAGCATCCTGAACAGCTGCTTTGCTGTCTCATCCTCCCTGAGCAGCTCCCCTGCCCTGTCCACCTTTGCGCGATTTATAAACATCTGCCTCAGCATGGACCTGTACTCCTCATCTATACTGTAGCTTCCTCCCCTCTTCCTTACAAAATCAAGCTTTTCAAGATTTTCCAGGGCACCCCTGAAATCGGTCTCGGCAAAATCGGAGAGGAACACCGAAAGGGCCACTATCTTCATCAACTCCCCCTGAACAGGGGACTCGCTGAAAGCAAGTATCTCCAGAAGCATCGCGGTTGCTGGTGATGAGTCCACAAGCTCGATGAGGGAGGTTATCCTGTTGTACAGCTGCTGGTCTGCTATCATATCCCTGTGGGAGATGAGAACTGAATACGCATCGTCGTAGGAGTATTCCTCTATGGATTCCACAACCAGACTTGAGTCCATCAAACCCTCCAGCGCTTTCTCACCAAAGGTGCGGTACAGCCCCAGGCGGGAAAGAGCCACAACCCCCGCAAGTCTTCCCCTGAGATAGAGCAGGTTGATGTTTTCAATTCTGGTTTTTGCCCTCACCACGCCTGTAAATTTTGACCTCTCTATAAACTTCCTCACATCCTTCAGACTTCTGAACTCCCTCTCAACCTTCACACCCCTGGGGAGGTGTACCCCGGTCCTCTCCTCCTCTTCATCATCCAGCAATCTGCCAAGCCACTCATACATAGCTCATCCAGCCTTTATTCTGTCCAGCGCCTCAGCGGCGCAGTGTCTTACCCAGGGGTCATCGTCCCGAAGCGCCTCTATAAGGTGGGGAACTGCCTCCGGCATTCCCAGCTTGCCCAGCGCTGAAGCTGCCACAGTGCGCACCATTCTGTCCTCATCCTTAAGTGCCCTGACCAGCTGATGGAAAGCCTCCCTGCTGGGATAGTTGTCAAAGAAGGATGCGGCAGAGTACCTGACTGCCGAATCTTCATCTTCCAGCTTCCTGAGCATCGGCTCCACAAGCTTTTCATCTGGAAACTTTAGAAGGGCCGAGATGGCAAGTCTCCTCACAACCGCATCAGGGTCCTCCAGTTTTTCCACCATGCTGGGGATTACCTCCTCGCCGCCGAGCTTCCAGAGGGCGGCAACAGCAAATCTGCGGGCATGAACATCATCACTTTCCAGAGCTTCAACCAGAACCTCCAGGTCCTCGTTGCGGAAGGCCTCCAAAAGCCTCGCATTATCTGCTACCTCTTCACCTTCAATGGAGGACTCGTCCATAGCGCTGAGGATAACCTCTATCTCCTCCTCGTTCGGGTCTCTGATATTGAGAGTTCTCATCAGCTCTTCCCTGCTTTCAGTGGTTCTCCTTGCCATCTCAACCCTGAGCTCCTCCATAAGCTCCATTATCTCCGGAGGCATGTGAAGTGCAGGTGCACCGCTTCTGTCAACAGTTCTGAAAACCAGCCCCTCCTGTGTGAGCTTCAGTATTGCAGCCTTCTCTTCAGGAGCCAGCTCCTCGAATGCCTTCAAACTGAGCCAGCCCCCTCTGCTTCTGAGCAGCTCAACAACATTTACCGCATCGCCATTCAGGCTCGCCATCATCCTGTTCCTGCCAGGAAGCCGGCGCAGCAGCCGCTCCCTGAGCTGCCGTCTTACCCTGCTCTCCACCTCTATCACACCGTTGCTCAGACTGATTGCACCATGCTCAGCCAGTCTGCCCACTTCTTCCTCAACAATCTTCTCATCAAGCCCAAACCAGTCTGCAAACCTGAGAAGCGACCTGAGACTAAGCTTTCCCTGGGCAAAGGCGATGAGTCCCGCCATCTCCTTCCCCGTGACGGGCTCATCCAGCTCGGCATCTCCGAACAGGCTGCGTCTTCTGAGCTCATACACCTCCCTCTCCAGACGGTTGCACTCTTCGTTGAGGCCCTTGAGCGCTTTTATATACCACAGCTCCATCTGCCTGAGATACCTTATTTCCTCTTCAAGTTTTTTAAGCCTGCTTACCTCCTTTTCCAGCCTGGTGCACTCCAGATTCAGCGCCTTTATAACCTTGAGGTACGCCTTCTCCAGCGATTCAAAGTCCTGTGCATCCCTCAGCATGGCTCCCAATGCCATACACATCCCGAATTTTTCTTATTTATACACTATATCTGTGGTAATATAAAATTTTTCCAGCTAATTTGAATCTATTTGCGTGGGCTATTCATAAAAAAACCTTCTTATTACTCCCCACAGGCCTCCTGCTCTGAGCCGCTGAGCCTGAATCCCAACACGCAGAGTAAGCAAGCTCTCCAATCCGGCTCTAACCCACAGTCACATCATAAACCGCATGCCAGCGCCTGGGCGCGTAGGACTTCACCAGCCTGCGGTATTCGATGGCTGCCCTGTAACCCAGCTCAGTGATTCGTTCCAGAAGCGCTTCACCCTCCTTCTCGAGAGCCTCCTTCGCAACCAGCGTGTGGTAGTGGAGCACGCCCTCACCACCCCTGAGCGCCTCGAGAGCCTTGGGCAGAAACCTCTCCGGCGAGAAGAAGTAGCCCATTATTATGCGATTCGCATAGTCGCGCGGGGCAACCTCAAGACAGTCCCCCCGCCTCGCCCGCATAATCCCCTGGAGGCGGTTCAGCCGGATGTTCTCCTCGAGGAACTCATACGTCTCGGGACGCTTTTCTATCGCAAGAACCTCCTTTGGGCGGGCATGCTTCGCGAGAGGTATGCTGAGCTGCCCCACGCCCGCGAACATGTCCAGAACCACCTCACCTTTGCAGGGAAGCTGCGCCATCCTGCGGCGCTCCTCAATGTTTCCTGCGGAGAACATCACCCTGCACGGGTCAAGCCTGAAAACGCACCCGTGCTCGCGGTGGAGCGTGGTGGTGTTTATGTCGCCTGCAATTACCTCAGCCTGCGGATAGCGCAGCTCTTCGCCGATGCCGCGTCTTGCCACGACGCTCCTTGCCCTTGGGTGGAAGTCCAGCAGAAACTCGCCTATCTCGCGGCGCAGCGGATAAAGCTCCCCGGGGAGGTTTATGATAAGCACATCTCCGATGAGCTCCCAGCCACCGCGGAGAAGCTCCGCCTTCTCGCCAACCCGACTGCGAAGCTCCCTCTTGAGCTGCTCAAAGCTCAGCTTTGGCGGAGCATAGCTCGGCTTTTGCTGCTCCAGCAGCGAAAAGGGCACCGGAAGCGAGGACGGAGCCCTGAGCACAGGAATCTCGACCTTGCCGCCCTTCTGAACAATCCTCCTGTCCCTGTCGATTAACCCCTCGCGGAGCAGCCAGCGCCTTGCGCGCTCCGCATGCTCCCTCGCCACGGCAACGGCGAGCCTCATGGCTTTATAAAACTTAGCAGTGTGCGCAGGTCCCTCACTTCCACCGGTCCCAGGGCGCGCAGCAAACCCGGCCTGGCACCCCTGCCGAGCCTTAAAATAACCCTGCCCTCGTGCACCACCTCTATGGCGTAGCCCTTCTCCTCAAGCTTCTTCGCCAGAGCGAGCAGCCCTTCCATGTTCATCGCATCAATTCCTCCATCATGCGGCGCAGCGCGCCTGCGTTGTGCACCACCACCTCCAGGTCCCTCTCTCCCTTTGCCCTGAGCTCAGCTACCTTCTCCTCTCCAAGAAGCAGGTTTACGCTCATCCCTCTGCGCACAATAAAATCCAGAAGGGACGAGAGCTCCATCCTACTTCTCCAGCACTATCTCTATTGAGGACAGCCTCACAGTCTTGCCGTCCTCGGTGGTCACCTCCTCGGTGCCTATGCTTATGTCCTTAACGCTCGCCTCGGGTATAAAGCGGTTCCTCACTATTTCCGCCACGTCAACCGCTCGCGAGATTGCCCTGCCCCTTGCCTTTATCACTACCTCCTTGGCGTTCCTGGTGAACTGCGTGCTAACCGCAAGCACGTAATTCATCGCTGGTTTATTTCCCACGTAGACCACGTTGTCCTCCGCCATTTCTGCGACCTCCTTCCGGTTTTATTGAGTATTAGGGAAGGTGATATTTATTTTTTTCTTATAACCTCGTCCATACTTCCCGGGCGATAACCCTCGAGGTCCAGGGTAACGTAGGCAAAGCCCAGTGCCTTGAGGTGAGCCACTATCTCCTCGCGCAGCTGCACCGCACGGGGAAGCTCATCACGGGGAAGCTCAACCCTCGCCAGCTCGCCGTGCACCCGAACTCGCACAGTGGAGAAGCCGCGCTCAAAGAAGAAGCCCTCCGCCCGCTCAACCCTCTGCAGCTTCGCCTTAGTGATGCGCTCGCCGTAGGGTATCCGCGAGGCAAGGCACGCCATCGCGGGCTTGTCCTTAACCGAGAGCCCGAGCAGGGCCGCAATCTCGCGAACGTCCCGCTTGTCATACCCCAGCTCCAGCAGAGGACTCCTTATTCCATGCTCCTTCAGCGCCTTTAAGCCGGGGCGGTGCTCCTTCGTATCGCCCAAGTGTGCGCCGTCCACCACCACCGCGTAGCCCTCGCGCTCCGCTATCTTTTTGAGCGCCTTCGCGAGCTTTGACCTGCAGTAGTAGCACCTGTTCTCAGGATTGGAGGCGAAGCGCTCGTCCTCCAGCTCGTCCTCCCTTATCACCCTGTGGGGCATGCCTATCTCCCCGGCCACGCGCCTTGCTATGGCGAGTTCCCGTCTTGAGAGCGTTGAAGAGTCTGCGGTAACCGCGAGCGCTCTCTCTCCGAGGGCCCGCCATGCGGCAGCTGCCACAACGCTCGAGTCAACGCCGCCGGAGAAGGCCACCACCGCGCTTCCATGTTCTGAGAACCACTCCTCCAGCCTTGCCAGCTTCTCCCTTGCGTTCATCGCAATTAGTGCAAACCTTCCCGTCGATTACTTTTCTAATGGGAAGGGTCGAGCTATAAAGCGATGCCATCGCTGGAGGAGAAGATACGCGAAATTGAGGAGGAGCTGCGAAGAACCCCCTACAACAAGGCAACGCAGCACCACATAGGCAGGCTTAAGGCAAAGCTTGCAAAGCTGAGGGAGGAGGCAGAGCAGAGGAGCGCTTCAAAGGGCGCTGGCAGAGGCTACGCCGTGAGAAAGAGCGGCGATGCCACCGTAGTAATTGTGGGCTTTCCCAGCGTCGGCAAGTCCACGCTTCTGAATGCGCTTACCAATGCGGAGAGCGAAGTGGGGAGCTACGACTTCACAACGCTTGAAGTTGTGCCCGGCATGCTGGAGTACCGGGGGGCAAGAATTCAGCTCCTGGACGTGCCGGGCTTGATACGCGGTGCCTCCCGCGGGAGGGGGCGTGGAAAGGAGGTGCTCTCGGTTATCAGAAGCGCGGATTTAATCCTCATGCTCATAGACGTGTTCAACCTTGAGCAGTACCGCGTGCTCGTTAAGGAGCTCCACGACGCCGGCATCCGCCTCGATGCGTCGCCGCCAAAGGTGAAGATAACAAAACGAAGCCAGGGCGGCATAAGGGTGAGCTCCACAGTTGAGCTGACAGGGATAACCGAGGGGACAATAAAGGCGATTCTGAACGAGTACAGAGTGCACAACGCTGAGGTGGTAATCCACGAAGACCTGGACGAGGAGCGCTTCATAGACGCGCTGGCGGGAAACCGCGTATATATACCCTCGCTGGTGGTGCTGAACAAGATAGACCTTGTAGGCGAAGAGTACCTGCGCGAGGCAAGGGAGAAGCTTGGCAGAGACTTTGTGGCAATATCCGCGAGCAGGGGCACTGGAATAGAGGAGCTCAAGGAGAGGCTCTATTCGAGGCTCGGGTTCATGCGCATCTACCTGAGGCCCCGGCGCGGAGAGACTGACAGGGAGGAGCCGCTCATAGTGAGGCGCGGCACCACCGTCGCAGAGGTGTGCGCAAGGCTGCACCGCGACTTTGTGGAGAGGTTCAGGTACGCCCAGGTGTGGGGGAAAAGCGTGCGCTTCCCGGGGCAGCGTGTTGGTCTGGAGCACGTGCTGGAGGATGGTGATGTTCTAACCATAGTGGTGAGGAAGTAGAATGCTCAGCACGCAGAGCCTGCTTTCGAGCATAGACGGCTATGGTTTAGCCTTCTTCCTGTTTGCAACGGTTGTTATATCCCTCTCCGGCGTGCTGATGCCAGGCCCCGTGCTGGCGGTAAGCATAGCAAAGGGACACCGCGACAGGCTTGCGGGAGTTAAAATTTCGCTGGGGCATGCGCTGCTGGAGGTGCCCCTTATCCTGCTCATCTACGCAGGTGTGGTCTCGGCGCTCGGCAATACGTCCCTGAGGGCGCTTTCTCTTGCAGGCGGGGTGCTCCTCATCTACATGGGTGTGGAGATGCTGCGCTCCCGCAGGGAGGTTGTGCTCAGAGGCAGGGACCTCCCCTACGGCGCCACCTTCGCGGGCTTTGCCACAAGCTTCGCCAATCCCTACTTCCTGCTCTGGTGGCTCACCGTTGGGGCGCTTCTGGTAAGCAAGGCATCGAGTTTCGGTATGCCTGGGCTGGTGCTCTTCATACTCATCCACGAGGCGTGCGACTTTGCGTGGTACTCCCTCGTTTCAATGGCAAGCTTCTCCTCGCGCAGGGTGCTCGGCACCAGAGCCCAGGAATTCATGTTCCTGCTCCTGGGGGGCATGATGCTCGCCTTCGGAGCCTGGTTCATGACATCAGCGCTCAAGTAATAGTTGCCTCTCTGACTTGCATATAACACTGCAGGCAGGAGCTGGCCACAGGTGGGAAACAATAAAATTCTATTCTTCCGCACCCTCTCTGAACCCTGCGATGCTGAGGCTTGTGCTACCATTCACTCACAACCTCTCCAACAATCCAGTAGGGCCCCGGGCAGCGCTCACTTGGAAGCTGTGCCGAGTATTTTGCTATGCCTCTGCACGGCTCCGGGCACTCACCACCGCCGAGCTTTACCCGTTCTCCAACACGGGCCACCGCTCTTCCAGAGGAGTCGAGCACAGTTAAATTCTCCTCCACCAGTGAGAATCCATGGGGCCA
>WANX01000064.1 GCA_015521565.1 Candidatus Hydrothermarchaeota archaeon | reverse complement strand
TCTTCTGAGTACAGGAACCTCACCAGTCTCACGGTAGTGCTTAACCAGCTGCTGAACCCTGCGCCGGGTAATGCCAAACTGCCTCGCCACAAACCCCGTACTGAGACCATAGTCAACCACCCGCTTTACTATCTTCTCTACATCATCCTGATTCAGCTTCATCAAAGGCTCGTGCCCAATACCGTACAGGCGAAATGTTTTGCAGATAACACAGACCGCAGTGCCACTGCGAAAATTTTATAAAATATTCGCAGTAATAATTGGAACATGAGGGAAATACTGTTAGAGCAGAGGGAGTACCTTGAGGAAAAAATAAAAAGCACGCATATTGTGGAGCGGGAACGAAGACTTGCAGAAAAAACAAAGCTCATAAAGGTAATAACAGGCGTGAGAAGGTGCGGTAAGTCATTCTTCACGTATCTCTCGCTCAAAGGTGAGAATTTTGGCTATGCAAACTTTGATGATGAAAGGCTGATGGAAATAAATCCCGAAGAAGTAGTTCTGGCTCTGCTTGAGATTCATGGGAGGAATCTGAAAAAGCTGTTTTTTGATGAAATTCAGAACCTTGAAAAATGGGAAATTTTTGTGAACAGATTGCACAGAGAGGGCTTTGACATCTTCATCACCGGTTCAAATGCAAAGCTTCTGAGCACAGAGCTCGCAACACATCTCACGGGCAGGCATGTGAAAATTGACCTCTTCCCCTTCAGCTTCAGAGAGTATCTGAAATCAAAAGCGATTTCTGGTGCAGCCACAGAAAGGGAAAGAGCAGTAATAAAGAAAGAACTTTCCGATTACATTCTCGCCGGCGGCTTTCCAGAGGTTGTTGTTGAAGGGGAGAATCCAAAAATTTACCTGAGAGAGCTGTTCTCTCATATAATTGAGAAGGATGTTGTGTTCAGAAAGAGAATAAAGTATGTAAGAACGTTTAAAGAGATTGCCTTCTCATTGCTTTCCAATATCTCAACAGAAGTCTCTGCAAACAGGCTGAAAAAGCTTTTTGGACTTGGAAGCGACCACACAGCGAAGAACTACCTTGAATATTTAAAGGAATCGTATCTGTTCTTATTCCTGGACAGGTTTTCTTTCAAACCATTTCAGAAAGAGGGATTTCCCAAGAAGGTTTACTCGGTAGATACAGGGTTTCACACCGCTCTGGGGTTAAGGTTTTCGGAAAACATGGGCAGGCTTATGGAGAATCTTGTGGCGGTTGAGCTGCTGAGGAGGAAGGGCTACTGGAAACCCGAGATGGAGATATTTTACTTCAAGGACGCTCGGGGGCATGAGGTTGACTTCGTGGTTAAAAACGGCATAAAGGTCAAGGAGCTTATTCAAGTAACTTATGCAAGTGCCTTTGATGAGGTGGGGCAGAGGGAGATAAGGGCTCTTCTGAAGGCTGCGGATTTGCTCAGGTGCAGCGAGCTGAAAGTCATAACCTGGAACTATGAGGATGAGAAGGAAGTATCCTGGTTCGGCAGGCGTGGCAGGGTCAGGTTTATACCCCTATGGCGGTGGCTGCTGTTCTGAATTTTAAATACTTTTCAAGAGAGTACCCTTCCCTGTGAGCATTGATGGATTTAAAGCGCGAGCTCAGGGAGACCTTCAGGTACATAGTGATAGGATTGATTCTCGCCGTAGCCCTGAACTTCGGTCTCGGCCTTGTGCTCGGCGCCGAGAAGCCGGTTATGGCGGTGGTGAGCAGCAGCATGGAGCCGACCTTCAGCAAGGGCGACCTGGTGGTGATAAAGGGTATAGCGCCGGAGGAGGTTAAGGTGGGGGACATAATAGTGTACTACAACCCCTTCAAGCACATACCCGTGGTGCACCGCGTCGTAGCCATCGAAGAGATAGACGGAAAGCGCTACTTCATAACCAAGGGGGACAACAACCGCACCAACCCCTACCCCGACCAGGACCCGCGAGTAATGCTCGCCCCGCCCGTGAGCGAGCAGAATCTAAAGGGAAAGGTGATATTCTGGATACCTAAGATAGGATGGGTGAAGGTGCTCTTCACGGAGCTCGCGGCGAAGTACGGCCTGGCGACTGTGGCAGTCGTCCTTCTTCTGCTTTTTGTGGGGTTTGGCATGGTGGAGGACTACGTGAAGAAGCTGAGGCGGTCATCTTAGCGTGCCCCCTATCCCGCGCAGGAGGTGCTCCACCTGAGTAAAGTCTATGTCAACGCCAGCAACGCGGAAGGTGACGCTCTTCATGCGGGGGGGTATCTGCTCCCCGCGGTAGATGTCTATAACCTCGCAGCTCAGCACACCGCGCACCACTCTTTTTAAAAGCCCGGCAATCAGCCTTTCATCAGCGCTCTCGGGGAGAACCACCGAGAAGTCCCTCCTCTGCTTCGGCAGGCGCTCCGCCTTGTGGCGCAGCAGTTCCTCCTCGCTTAAGAGCTCGATATTGGCTATCTTCAGCGAGACCTCCTTCTTACCCGAGACCAGCGTAACCCTCTCGGGGGTAACCTGCTTGACAACCCCTATGTGCACTGCCCCGGAATAAATATGGCGCAGCGCCACCTCCCTGCCAAGGTTCTCCTTCAGCCTCTTCAGCTCCTGGCTCAGCGCGTGAATCGCCTTGTCGCTTCTCCCCATCGCAGCCTCCACATCGCCCATGTGGCGCGCTGCCTTTGCCATAACATCAACGAAGGCGCTCCTGTCTTTCGAAGCCACTATGTCGCGCAGCCTCTTAGCCTGCGCTATGAAGGCGTCGTGCACCCTCTTTGCGAGGGGGTTGTGCATCTGTATGCTCGCGTAGAGGTGCGGATTCTGCCCAACTATGCGCGCAATCAGGTCCAGCATGAGCTCGTATATCGGCGAGGCGAAGCGCCGCGAGTACTTCACGTCCACGCCCAGCTCGCGCAGGGTGGAGGCGACGCTTATGTAGGTGAAGTGGGTTAGGCACTGCACAACGCTCATTATCCTGTCGTGCTCCTCGGGCGTGGTCTCTATAACCCTCGCCCTGTGCTTCTCCAGCCACCCTAAAAGCCAGCGCTTCCACCTCTCGCCTCTGAGCGGGGTGAGCACAAAGACCTGTCCCTCGAGGCTCTTGACGCGGGGCCCGAACATGGGGTGCGTGCCTATGAGCTCAACCCCTCGCCTCGCATGCTCAAGCATCGCCCTGCAGGGCTCCACCTTGACGCTGGTCACGTCCATCAGCAGCGAGCCCTCGCGCACGTGCGGCGCCACCTGCCTTATCACCTCGACGGTGTTGTCTATGTAAACGCTTACCATCACCACATCTCCCCAGCTTGCGGCGGCGACGTTGTCCCGTGTAAAGCGCACCCCTATCTCTTCCGCGACACGCTTCCCCTTGGCGCTGTCTCTACCCGTGATTAGCACTTCGTGCCCCTCTTCGGCGAAAATCCTGGCAAAAAGCCTGCCGAACTCGCCGCTGCCGCCGATAATCGCAATCTTAACCATGCGAATACTTAGCATACCTTAATATAAAGCTTTGTTGAGCTCGTTACTCTGCCCGCGTAGGGCAATGAGGAAGAACCTCGTACTTACAGGCTTCATGGGCGCGGGCAAGAGCACCGTTGGAAGGCGGCTCGCGGAGAAGCTTAAGCTGCGCTACGTGGACACCGACGCCGAGATAGAGCGCAGGGCAAAGATGAGCATCCCCGAAATCTTCGAGAAGCACGGCGAAGCATACTTCCGCGAGCTGGAGCGCCGCGTGGTGGAGGAGGTTTCAGAGCTGGAGGGCTGCGTCATTGTCACCGGCGGAGGTGTGGTGCTCAACAGGGAGAACATCCTGAACTTGAGGAAAAAGGGCATAATAGTGTACCTGCACGCGGAGCCGGAGGTTGTGTACGAGCGCCTCCGCGGAGATTCCAGCAGACCTCTGCTCAGGGTGGAGAATCCTCTGAAGAGGATAAGGGAGCTGATGCGCGAGCGCGCCCCCCGCTATGCGGAGCACGACTGCAGCGTTGACACCTCCGGGCTGAGCGTTGAGCAGGTTGTCGAGAAGGTGGCGGAATTTTATCTCAGGTACTGTGGGTGCAGGAAGAATTATATATCCTCCCCCCGAGATGCTAAACGATGAAAAGGATTCTGCTCATCCTTGTGCTGCTCCTCCTTTCCGGCTGCATAAAGGAGGAGATCCCCGACACTGACGGCGACGGCTGGGACGATGCCCAGGAGGCGAGGGCTGGCACAGACCCCACAAAGGTGGACACCGACGGCGATGGTATCTGGGACCCCCTCGACCCCAGCCCGCTTGACCCCGCGATACCCGGCAGGAAGGAAGAGGAACTGTCTGAGGCAGAGCCTGAGGTGGCAGAAACCCCTGCTCCCGAGCAGGTGCGGAGAACAGAGACAGAAGCACCTCCTCAGGAAGTTTCTGAAGAAGCCTCACCCGTGGAAAAAAAGCCTGTCAGTTACAAAGAAATTGTTCAGAACACTTCACCAGCACTTGTTGCGGAGGTAAATCTGGGCGAGATAGTCAGCGAGCTTGCGGCATCAGACGAGCTGGTTGCCGTGGCTGCGGAGGATGGGTTCTACATATTCAACTTCCGTGGTGAGCGTCTTTTCTTCTATCCAACACAGGCAGAAGCAAAGCATGCCGTGCTGTCGGATGAAGGTGTGCTCTACGGGGCTACTGCCTCCTGGGAGCGCCGCATTTACGCCTTTTACAACGGCTCTACCCTCTGGGAGCACAGTGCAGCTGAGCCAGTGGAGAGGCTGGCCCTCAGCGGCAATGGAGAGGTACTCGCCTACTCAAGCGGCAGACGGATATACCTGCTTGACGCTGGGAGCGGAAGCCTTCTGCGAAGGGTGGACACTCAAGTTGACATAGCCACCTTCGCCCTATCTGAAGATGGCAGCTTTATCGGCATCGGGGGTAAGGACGGCAGTATATCCATGTATTCCCGGAAGGGAAGTCTGATATGGAGGTGGAACGGCTACACCTTCGATGTGGATGTGCTGGATGTGGCTCTGGACGGGAAGGGCGAACACCTGGTAGCCGGAACCAACTACTTCAGGATACTCATCTTCAGCTCATCATCGCCACAGCTGCCGCTGGAGATAAAAACAGGAGCCGAGGTTATACAGGTTTTCCCGGCTCCTGACTACTCCTACTTCGCGGCGGTGAGCTATGACGGGAACATATACTACTTCGACGCCTCGGGGAAGGTGCTGCTGAAGCGCGGCTACGGAAAAATCTACTCGAAGATAGCCTTTTCCCCCGCTGGCAGGTATGCTGCAGCTGAGAACAGCATAAGGCATCTCTACTTCTTTATGTGAGGTGAGGCTATGAAGCTCAGCATGGACCACACCTTTGTTTTGAGGCTGCTCGGAAGCGCGTACATGGACCTGGATACCCTTTCAAGTGCGACCTTCAGCAACAGGAGCAAGACGCGCAGGCTGCTGGAGGAGCTCTACCAGCTCGGCCTGGTGGAGAGGCGCTGGGACGGAAAACGCTTCCTGTACAGGGCGCGCCGTCAGTAGCTCAGCGCAAAGTCCTTGCCCTTGATTTTGACCACGTTTTCTCCAGCCACCACACGCCCAATTACGCTCGCGTTGGTGCCGTGCCGGCAGCATATCTCGACCACCTTTTCGCTCTCCTCCTCGCTTGTAACTATGCAGAAGCCCACGCCCATGTTGAAGGTCCTGTACATCTCCCGCTCGGGCACGCGGCCCAGCTCCTGAATCAGCCCGAAGATGCGCGGTGGCTCGGGCAGGTTGTCCAGATAAAAGCCGTGCTTGGTTATCCTCGTGAGGTTCGCGAGCCCGCCGCCGGTGATGTTCGCAAGACCATGAACCTCCGCTCTGGCGATGCACTCCAGCACCTCGCGCACATAAATCTTCGTGGGTTCGAGAAGCTCCTCGCCCGCCTTTCTCCCCGGGAATATCTCCTCATCTATGCGGTAGTGCTCCAGAATTACCTTCCTGGCAAGGGTTAAGCCGTTGCTGTGTATGCCGGAGCTCTCGAGACCTATTACAACGTCACCCGGCTCCACCCTCTCGCCGGTGATTATCCTCTCTGTCTCCACAATGCCCAGGATTAAGCCCGCGAGGTCGAAGCCTTCGACGATCTCGGGAAGAGTTGCGAGCTCTCCGCCCGGGATGCTTATTCCCGCGAGCTCCGCACCCCTCGCAAGGCCCTCTGCTATCTGGGCGGTTATCTCCGGGTCGGGCTCCTCCACGGCGAGGTAGTCCAGAAGTACAAGCGGCTCCGCACCCACGCAGATTATGTCGTTGGCGTTCATTGCCACGAGGTCTATGCCTATGGTGTCGTACTTCTGCATCGCCCTGGCGACGAG
>WANX01000063.1 GCA_015521565.1 Candidatus Hydrothermarchaeota archaeon | reverse complement strand
ATGGTGGCTGAGGGATGCCCCCGCCGGGATTTGAACCCGGGCCTAGACCTCCGCAGGGTCCCGTTCTATCCAGACTATACTACGGGGGCTTCTTTAAAGAGCTGCCTACACCTTGTGACAGGATAACCTTGTTAACAATTAATAATTCCTAATCCTTCCTCAGCAGCTCTGCCAGGTCCTCCAGGTCCTCCCATCCACTGCGGCTGGTAAAGTCGAGGCTCAGAGGTGAGATTGATATAGAACCCTCCACACGCACCGCGTGCACATCGGTGCCTGGCTCTGAATCGTAGATCGGGTCGCCGTCTATCCAGAAGTAGGTTCTCCCCCGCGGGTCCCGGCGTCTCTGCAGGCGGGTGGTGTACATCCTTCTTGCCAGGCGGGTTATTCTAACCCCTCCCTTTGGCCTCTCAGGTACATTTATATTCAGCAGGTCAACGCCTCCGGGAAGTCCTCGCTCAAGAACAAATCCGGCACATCTTCTGAGCACCCTCTTACCCCAGGAGAAGTCCACCTCTGGCTGAATCTCCTCAAACTTGATTCTCCCCCTGGCATGCAGAGAAATTGCAATTGACGGCACTCCCTGGCTGGCGCCCTCCATGGCCGCACCCACTGTCCCGCTCGTTGTGGCTTCGCAGCTCATGTTCTCCCCTATATTTATCCCCGACACCAGCAGGTCAGGCGTCTCACCGAGCACGCCGTAAATACCCACAATTACCGCATCCACCGGCGTGCCGTCTATTGCGAAAGCCCTGGCGTTATCTATCCTGGCAATAGAAATGCTCACCGGCGAAAAAAGAGACATACTTCTTCCAACTCCGCTCTTCTGTGTAGCGGGTGCAACGGCTGTTATCTCACCCAGACCGGAGAGCGCCTCCACCGCGGCTCTAAGTCCGGGAGAGTTTATGCCGTCGTCGTTAACCACCAGGATCTTTTTCATAGCCTTTCCGCTCTTGCTAACGATGCGATAAAAATTTACAGCCGTTAACTATGCACTATCTTCCTGCTACCTGCGGGGGTAGCCAAGTGGACAAAGGCGCCAGATTCAGGGTCTGGTCCCTAAGTGGGTTCGAGGGTTCAAATCCCTTCCCCCGCATTCAAAAATGCAACAGCAGCTGCATTTGGCCATTCCCCTGTATAAAGAAGCTGCCACCTTTCTATTAGCGGGCGAAAGTATTATATCCCGATAAACCAACACAGCTGATGTAGTACTGCAGAATTCCAGGGTGATTGAATTTGAAAAGATTCGAGGAGGGGCTTTCGCCTCTGAAAATTACAATTATTTACATGGTAACTGCCAGCATGTGGATAATAATATCTGACTTTCTCTTCGCCATCTCCTTCACCGACCCCAGGAGGGTGGCGGGGCTTGAGAGACTGGCCGAGGGCATGTTCATACTCGCCACAGGAGCTCTGCTCTACCTTCTTATAAGCAGCTACGAAGCTGCCATGCAGCGCTCAAGAGAGGCCCTGAAGGAAAGTGAGGAGAGGTACCGTCAGATGGTGGAAAACTCTCCGAACCCCATTTTCTCCGTGGACAGCGATGGAAGCATCCTGATGTGGAATCGCGCCTGTGAGAAAACCTTCGGCTTCAGCAGAGAGGAGGCCATGAGCACAAGCTACGCGAACCTTTTAACTCCGGAGGCCAGGAAGAGGGCGGAGCCGCTGGTGGAGCAGGTTTTCACAGAAAGGCGCTCCTTCAGCGATGTGGACCTCACCTACATCTGCAGGGACGGCAGCCAGCGCACAATGCTCTCCCGTCTGTATCCCCTGCTTGACAGACACGGAAGGGTGCTTGCGTGCATCTTCGCAAACACCGACGTTACCGAACGCAGACGGGCTGAGGAAGAGCTCAGAGAGGCCTACAGAAGGCTGAAGCGCACCAATGAGGAGCTGAGAAGTCTCGATGAAATGAAGGCAAATATCATAGCCAATGTGAGTCATGAGCTGCGCACCCCCATAACCATCGCCAAGGGTGCGATTGAGCTTGCGATGGATGAGGAGGACCCGGAGAAGAGGCGTGAGCTGCTTAACATGGCGATGAGTGCCCTGCTCAGGCAGAACTTTATAGTGGAGGACCTTCTTCAGGCAGCGCGCCTGGAGAGGGGAGAACTCAGGATAGAGGATGTGGACATGGGTGACCTGATTCAGCGGGTTGTCAGAGAGTTCCAGCCGGTGCTGATGAAGCACAGGCTTGATATGGAAGTGAAGGTTGAAAAGAGGATTTTTGCCACAGCTGACCCCGAGCAGGTGGAGCATGTGCTGCGCAACCTTGTAAGCAACGCCATAAAGTTCAACCGTGAGGGCGGGAGGGTAATCGTCGAGGCGCGCAGAAAGGATGGGGAGGTTGAGGTTTGCGTTGCCGACACAGGGATAGGCATCCCCGAGGAGGAGCTGGACAGGATT
>WANX01000062.1 GCA_015521565.1 Candidatus Hydrothermarchaeota archaeon | reverse complement strand
TAACGGGTTAAATATAAATACCCTGCGGAAAACTTTAATCCGGGATGAAACAGAAGGTTCACGCTCCACTTGCCGCAGGAGCTGTTTACCCGGGGACGCAGGAGGGTGCATATGGAGAGCCCATGAGTTTTATTATCAGCTTCTGCGTTATCGCCGTCGCCCTCCTCCTGGATTGCCTCTTTAGAAGGCTCGGTGATTGAAATGGGAATTCTGCGCCTCGCCACACTGGTGCCCCTCTCCATAGCTGTGGTTGTTCTCAGCTCAGGAGCGATGAGGGAGGCGCTTGTGGATGGCAACCCGAGAGCTGTGGGTGTTTATATGGGTGCTGCCTTTGTGCTCATGGGCTTAAAGCTCTACATAATAAGGTATGAGGTGCTGGACGAGCTGATAACAGAAATCCTGGAGGGGAAGAGCAGGATTGGAATAATCCCGAGTGAGAAGGGATTTATCAGGGGAACAGCCTTCTTCGCCCTTGCAGCCGTGGTGATAAGCACCTTCGCCCTGCTTCTGAAGTACATTTCGGGGGTGGGACCGTGAGCCTTGCACAGATAATCGACTGGCTGGATGAGAGGCTGGGGATCCGCAGGGACATAGAGAATGCACTTCGGAGGAGGCTGCCTGCCCGCGCCACCGGCGCACCATACTGTCTTGGAGGCATCGCCTTCCTGGCCTTTCTGGTGGAGGTGGTTACGGGCATCGCCCTCGCAAGGTACTACCAGCCGAACGGTGCCCTTGCCTACGAGAGTGTGAGGCTCATAACCTACCAGGTGCCCCTGGGGTCCCTTGTGAGGAGCCTCCACTACTGGGCTGGCAACGTGATGGTGGCAGCGGTGCTGCTGCACATGCTGAGGGTATACCTCGCGGGAGCCTACCGCAAGCCCAGGGAGCTAAACTGGATGGCCGGGGTGCTGCTGCTGCTCGTAACCCTTACCTTTGGATTCAGCGGATATGCGCTGCGGTGGGATGCCGCGAGCTACGGCGCAACCAGCGTGGTGGTGCTTGCTCCGGCCTCCCTGCCTCTCGCTGGAGAATGGCTTATGAGGGTCTTTCTCGGAGAGGTTGTTATAACCGGAGAAACGCTGACCAGACTCTACTTCCTCCACGTATTCCTCCTGCCAGTGCTTGCAACGCTGCTCATGCTCCTCCACTTCCTGATGGTAAGACGCCAGGGCATATACGGCGGGTTGTGAGGTGGTTTCGGTGAAGGATGTGCCCTTCTTTCCCCATCAGCTGGTGCGTGAACTCGCCCTCTCGTGTGTTGTGCTCGGTCTGCTGCTTGTGCTTGCCGCTCTTCTGCCAGCACCCCTGGGAGAGAGGGCTGCACCGGGTGAGGTGCGGGAAGTGTCGCCACCCTGGTACCTCTCGCCCCTCTTTGGATTTCTCACCCTGTGGCAGGTGATTGTCGGCGGCAGCCTGAGCATCGCTGTGCTGGTACCCGTGCTGGTATTGCTCCTTATCTTCCTCCTGCCCTTTATCGACAGGAGAGAGGAGGGCGCAAAAGAAAGGCGGATGCGGATACTTGCGGGCGGCGCATTTGTGCTCATGATGCTCTTCCTCGCGTACATGGCGTACTCCGCAGACTTTGAAAGCTATGCGGTGCTGCTTCCGTGAGCATTACTCCAGAGGCAGGGTGAAGCAGAACTTGCTTCCCCTTCCGGGCTCACTCTCTGCCCATATTGTGCCGCCGTGCAGCTCCACCATGCGCTTTGCCAGGGTAAGCCCCATCCCCGTCCCCGGATACTTCCTGGTGGTGGAGGAGTCCACCTGAAACAGTGGCTCGAAGATCTTCTCCAGGTGATGTTTCTCAATTCCTATCCCCGTATCCTCCACACACACCACAAGAAAGTTGTCCCTGAGGGTGGCGGCCTTTATTCTAACTTCGCCTCCGGGACGGTTGAACTTTATTGCGTTGTCCACCAGATTGCCGAGCGCATGCTTTATGCCCCCGACATCAACCCTCACCCTGGGCAGCTGGCTGTTAACCTCAACACGCATCGACACCCCGTGCCTCTGTGCCATCTCCCTCTTCAGCTCCACCACCTCCCAGATAATATCGCCTATGTCTGCCTCCTCCAGATTGAGGGAGACCCTCCCCCTGTGTATCTCCGCCACCTTCACCAGGTCATCGATTATGTGGTTTTGCTTCTCAAGCGCCTCTGCGGCGAGCTTCAGGTACTCCTTCACACTCCCGTTAACCTCCCCCAGCGCGAGCTCTATAAAGCCTCTGGCAACAGTAAGGGGTGTCTTGAGCTCATGGGAGACGTTGGAAATTATATCGGTTTTTATCCTGTCTATCTCCCTGAGCTCATCGTAGGCGTATTTGAGCTCCTCGTGGGCTCTCTCCAGGTCCTGCAGCATGTTAAAGTAGGCGTCCCTGCTCTGGCGCAGCATTTCCTCGTACCGCTTCCTCTGAGTTATGTCCCTCACTATTGCGGTAAATCCCTGCTTCCCCAGAGAGGTGAGGGTCATCTCCACATCTATAATCCTGCCGTCCTTTCTGCGCATTTTAAGCTCGCTCTGTCTGGCAAATCCCTCTATCCTGGCCTTCTTTATAAGCTCCTTCAGCTCCTCCTGCATCTCCGGTGGAAACAGGTAGGAAAATTTCTCACCCACCACTTCGCCCTCCGTGTAGCCCAGGATGTCCTCCGCACCCCGGCTCCACATGAGCACATCCCCCCTGCTGCTGAAGTTTATAACCGCGTCCATTGAGGCCATCAGTATTGCACGCAGCTCTGCGGTGCGTTCGTCCACAAGTTCCTTGAGATGTTCTGAGTAGTGCTTGAGTTCCCTGGTTTTGTCCTCCACTATCCTGATAAGGTCCTCTGTGTGATTTCTGAGCTCTTTCTCAAGCGCCACCTTCTTGCCCACCAGGTAGGCAAAAGCGGTGGATATCACCGGCGCCAGCAATATCATGGTGTGGAAGACCACAAACAGGGGGTCGCCCCTCAGCAGGTGCGCCACCAGGCCCCTGAGTCCGCCCATCCCGCTGAACTCGTACACCAGATAGGAGATAAGAAGCACCCAGCCGCTTAGGCCGATGGCGATGCTCAGCCTGTACCTCTTTATAGTATGGGTGAGCTCAATAAAAAATCCCAGCATCACACACCGCCCCTCAGCCTGCGCAGCTCCTCGCGCAGTTTTTCAATTTCATTTTTGAGCTCTATCATCTTCATCTCTCTGCCTATGGCCATGTTGTAGAAGTCCTCCAGCTCCCGCATCTTCCTCTTCAGCTCCTCCTCTGCCTTCACCTCCCGGGTTATGTCCTTTGATATCCCCACCATACCTATGGGCCTGCCTCCCGCATCCCTCAGCAGAGAGAGGGAAAGGCTGATGTCTATAAGCCTGCCGTCCTTCCTGTATATCTTCATCCTGTAGTTTCTTATAGAGTCCTCAGGATATTCAAGAAGGAACTCCTCCATCCTGCGTCGCTTATCCCTGAACTCCTCGGGATAGAGGTCGTAAATACTCCTGCCCATAACCTCCTCCGCTGTAAATCCAAACATGTCCTCGGCTCCCTGGCTCCAGAAGGTTACCCTTCCCTCCAGATCTGTGGCGATAATCGCGTCTCCGGAGCTTTTTATTATGTTGTTGAGGAAATCGCCCGTCTCCCTGAGCTTCTTCTCCAGCTCGTACCTCTCTGTAATGTCGCTCATCACCTCCAGCACCAGGTTTATGTCTCCGGAGTTTGTCCTCAGGGGGTAGGCGGTTATCTCCGCATAAAATTTCCTGCCGCTCTTTGTCCTGTGCTCGTGCACAATCCTGGCCGGGCTACCTGTGGAGAACACCTCAAGCACCGGGCATGCCTCCTTCTCCTCAGGACAGGGCCAGTCCTTGAGGTGGGCAACCTCATAGCACCTTTTCCCGATTATCTCATGCTTCCCGGCTTCGCACATCTCTGCATACGCGCGGTTGCACATGAGTATCCTGAAATCTCTGTCCACCACCGCCAGACCGTGGCCCAGGCTCTCAAGGATGTTTTCAAAAAAGTCCCTGCTCTCCTCTATCTCCTTTTCCAGCATGGCCTTTTCTGTAACATCCTCGCACAGAAGTATGAGCCCCTCTATGCTGCCGTCCGCTGCGCGAAGTGGCTGCAGGGTGAGATTCAGATAAACACTCCCCCCGTTCTTTGAACGATGCTCGTGATTATATATCTTTATTACCTCCCCCCTTTCAAGCACCCGTTTAAAGAGCTCTGCAAAGCTCTCACCCCGGTACTCCTCCTCCAGCAGTGTACTTATCTCGCCGAAGTACTTTCCGATGGCCTCCTCTCTGCTCATATTCAGCCCGCCGATGCGGTTCAGATGCCCTATCTGAAAGGCGTTTATGGCCTTTATCCTCATATCCCTGTCCATCACAATGATACCCGTGGAGATGCTGTCAAAAAGCGCCTCGCTGAATTTTCTAATCCTCCGAAGCTCCTCCTCAATCCCGTGCTGCGGGGATGTATCCCTTAAAACAATCAGGAAGTACTCCCCTCCGCCGTATTGAAGCTGTTCAATGGAAACCTCGAGGGCGGGGCCATCCCTTCCGGGAATCCTGAGCCTCCTGCGCACAGCTGTGTCAGAATCCTCCCCGTGCAGCTCTCCGCTCAGAGGAAGCAGCTCATAAATGCTCCTGCCATGCAAATCTCCCGGCGGGCCGGTGAGCTCTGCAAACCTGCTGTTATAGACCACGACCTTAAAATTCCTGTCTGCAATACACACAGCCTCTTCCAGCTTCTCCACAACCTCTGCCAGAATTTTGAATTTTTCTTCAATCATGCTTCAGATATTTTATATATATTTCAATGGATTTATATCATTTATCATGAGCACAAGGGCTACCAAGTGTCTGAATATTTATTTGCTCATACTGCTGGTTATCCTGTCTGGAGCACAGCCCGCGGTGGCAGAGAGCTTTACCGCCACGGAGGTAATCGCCTTCTCCTCCCCCGAGTCCGCACTGCCTGCTGTGGTATCCTTTATTTACGCGGCCAACAAGAGCCTGTATGTAAACGCATACACCTTTACCAGCGAGCACATCGCCAGAGCACTGCTGGCGGAGCTGGAGCAGGGCACCCGCATCGTGCTCCTCGTGGACGGCGCCCCTGCGGGAGGCATTCCCGAGGAAGAGCTCAGGTTGCTGCGCGCCTTAAGCGGTGCAGGTGCCGAGGTCTTCTTCTATCGGGGACCGCTGAGGTTCAACCATGCCAAGTACATAATCGCCGACAACACCAGCGTGCTCATAACCACTGAAAACTTTGTGGGGGGCAGCTTCCCTTTGGGCAGAAAGGGTAACAGGGGCTGGGGGGCTGTGGTGTACAGCGCTGAACTCGCCGGATATCTCGCGGAAGTTTTCCTCTCAGACCTTGCGTATGGAGAGAGACTCACAGGAGGTGGGGGATACCTTCCCCAGGTGAAACCCCCACGAAACGGTGGAGAGAGATACACTGGGAGCTTTACGGTAAAGCCCGTGGTTGCTCCCGAAAATGCCATCAGGGCAACACTCCAGCTGCTCAGGAGCGCCAACCGCTCCCTCTACATACAGCAGTTCTACATCTACACATACTGGGGCAGGGCGAGAGAAGACTCCCCCGAGACGGCGCCCAACCTCTTTCTGGAGGAGGCCATAAACGCGGCCCGCAGAGGTGTGGAGGTGAAAATACTGCTGGACTCCACCTGGTACAATGTGAGGTCAGACGACCCCAGAAGCAACCTGCGCACAGTCAGCTATGTGAATGAGATTGCACAAAAGGAGAAGCTGCCATTAGAGGCGCGGCTTGCCTGGAGGGACGAAAAAATAACCAAGTACCACCTCAAGGGCGTGGTGGTGGACGGTGAGGCGGTACTTCTGGGAAGTATGAACTGGAATGAGCACTCGCCCAAAAAGAACCGCGAGGTTAGCGTAATAATCTACGGTGCACCTGCCGCCTACTTCGAAAGACTCTTCCTGGAGGACTGGAAGAGGAGTGGTGGAGAGGAGGGCGCACCTCCGGAGCTGTTCGCACTGATGCTCATCATTGCGATGCTCATCCTCGTGATGCTTAAAAGGCGGGCACGCCGCTTAAGATGCTGAGTCAGTGTCAAGCTGCTTCTGCCTGGAAGAGCGGAACTCAGAATCAAGCACCCTCGCTATGCTGCGCGCCTTCTTTCTGCCTATCCCGGGCACCTTTATGAGCTCGCTCTCCCTCGCGGAGAAAACCCTGCGAGGCGTGCGGAAGTGCGTGAGCAGCCTCTCGGCGAGCTCTCCGCCAACGCTGGGCAAACCTGCCACCAGAAATAGCTGCTTTTCCTCCAGTGTGAGCATCCTGGGCTTTGCCCTTATCCTGGGTCTGGAGCGGCGCTCCTCCTGCTCCCTCTTTGCAAGGGTGAAGATTGCCTCCGCAGCAGAAACCTCGTCCCTCACCTGCAGCACAGTCATGCCCATCTCCATGCTCAGCGAGAGGAGGCTCCCCCAGATTGCCGGAAAGTTGTTGAATTCGCCCAGCTCATCCTCAAGATATCCCTGGATTAACAGCACCGGTCTGGCATAGGCCTCGCTCAGCCTCGCCGCCTGATCAAAGAGCCTTCCGGAGAACAGCGACGAGAGGTAGTCCCGTGCGGACTTGCGCTCCACCGCAAGGTGCTCACTCACCACGTAGTCAGCAACGCTCAGGCTGCGAAACTTTACCCGCGCTCCCATCTGCTGAAGCAGACCGGGGACCCCTGAGGACCTTTCACGGAGGTCCACCACCACCTCAATCATCCTCTCCCTCCAGCAGATATGCCGTTGGAGCCACAACACTTACATAGGTGTACACAACCGCCTGCACGAGTCTAACAGCCAGGAAGAGCAGCGCGCCTGCGGCTACTGCACCGGTAAGCTGTGTGGCCATGCCTATGAGCATGGTGACAAATATGAGCACCACAAAGAATAAGTTTAGCATCACCACCTCTCCCCTGCGTCTTATTCCCAGCGTGGCACTTCTTTCAAGTGCGGCCAGAAAACCCCTGCTCTCGAGTACCGCCACAGGAACGGAGAAAAAGAAGAGAATGGCGAAGGCAGCGATGCCCAGCAGCAAAATTGCAATGGTTGTGAGCGCAAAGATTGGGGAGCGGGTGTACACGAAACCTGTCAGCGCCATGCCGCTCAGCAGAAAGAGCGCGCCGACAAAGAGGAGCGCCGCAGCACCTATGGCGAAGAGACTGCGCCAGCGTGAAAGCGCCTCTTCCACCGCCAGGCGCAGTGAAACGGCACCGCGGCGGTGCTGCTCTGCCAGGGAGGCGTACATGCCGTAGGTCAGCATGTCCACGGCAAGAATCCCGGGAGTCAGCACCGCCAGGCTCAGTGCAAGGCTTCGAAGCGCCGCAACCTCCCCCTGCTGGAGCCGGAGTGAAACCTCGTAGAGGGAGCCGCTCAGGTACAGCAGGAAGGCAGTATAAACCAGGGTGGTGAAAATTCTTGGCAGGAAGAGCTTCGGCCGGGCCCTGAGCAGTGCCAGTGCCTCAAGCAGCACGCGGACAGCACGCACCTCACCGCCTCCTGTGCCTGGTCTTTACGGCAACGCCCCGCTCCAGCTCCAGCATCTCCTGCGAACTCAGCAGCGCTGTGCCTGTGGCGAGAAGCTCGTCTTCCTCATCCACCACCACAACCTCCTGCATCGCCCTTATCTCGGGGTCGCAGTCAGTCACAAACTTAGCAAATACGCTCTTACCCTGCCTGACAAACTCCCGCGCCTCCTGTGCAACAACAACTCTGCACCGCGGATACGGGAGGCGCAGAAGGCGGAGCCCTCCGGCGATGGTGGGCACCACCATTCCATCGCTGGCGCGGAGCGTGGCCACCAGCTCTTCTCCCACGAAGGCACGTCTGATCCGGTTGGTTCTCCTGGAGCGCTCTGCGCGTGCTCCGGCAAAGAGCGCCTCTCCAGCACCGCTGCCAAGCTGGTAGTCCGCCAGGGCACGCAGCTTCAGCTCATCACTGCCGGCGGTTCGAAATAGGGAGGGTTCATCGAACACCTCTCCAACCCCCAGAAACTCCAGCTCCGCATGGCAGTGAACCCTGAGGAAGTTCCGGGCGTATTCTGCAACGACGCGGCGCACAAAGGCGAGCTGCTCTCCGTCAGGCAGAGCAACGCCCTCGTGCTGTGTCAGGGGATAGCTTTCCTCCACCTCCAGGGGGATGACCCCGAAAACCGGTGAGACCACGCATATGTGGTAGAGCTCACTGCTCTCCAGCCGATAGGAGCGGGAATAGGGCTTCTCCCGCTCCGGTAGAAGCACCAGCTCCCTGCCTCGAAGTTCAATCCAGGAGAGACGGGTCAGATGCCTTGCCACCGCAGGTCGCGAGAGGGACTCTGGTCCCAGGTAGAAGAAGGCACTGCGTTTGGTCACCGGCTCCTGAGGCTCAATCCAGGAAGTGTGGCCTTTGAGCACGCGCAGTGCCTCAAGCAGCGCGGGATGCGCTCTGGCGCGCCTCTCCACCAGCTCCCACAGTGAGCCTTCGTACAGCGCCTGCCTCACGCGTTTTATCTCCTCCAGACAGGCGAGCAGGTTGTGCTTCGCCAGCAGGCGCTCTCGCTGCTCCTTCTCCAGGCTGAGAAGCTCCCTCGCCGAGTGCTCCACGCACACATCGCAGCAGCAGGGCAGCTCTCTCAGCTGACCGAGCTTGAAGGTGCCCCCGGCGGTTATGTAGCGTCCGTCTCTGGCGTAGAGCGCATAGGCGGCGCTGTCAAAAAGGTCGCAGCCCAGCAGGGCTGCCAGGGCGAATACCACAGGATGTCCAGCGCCGAAGAGGTGTACCGGCCTCGCATGCCCCAGCATCCGCCGGGAGTGCAGAATCACCCTCACCAGATCAGCGAAGCGGTACTCCTCCATAAGCGGTACAACACCGCCTATTGCAAGCACATCAAACCCCAGCTTTGCGATTTCACGGGCTGCATGTTCCCTCAGTGCGGCGTGGGTGGAGCCCTGCACTGTGCCCGTCAGGAGCATCCTCCTCTCAATCTGCGAGGCCTCTCTGGCCCTGCGCAGTGTTTCCTGAAGCTCCCTTCGGGCACGCTCTCTGTCTGCATCGGGTGGTGTGGGAATGTCCAGAATAACGCCTATGTCCGAGCCTATCTCCTGCTGAAAGCCCACTATCTCCCCCGGAGAAACCTCCACGCTGCCATACTGATAGAGCTGAAAGGAGCCCGAATCAGTCATCACCACACCATCGAAGCCCAGGAGTTTGTGAACCCCCTGCCTTAAGGCGCGCTCCCTCAGCTCCGGGTCCCTGTAGATTATGTAGGAGTTGGTGATAACACCCTCAAAGCCGAGCTCCGCGATCTCCCTGACGCTCAGCACCTGGTGCCTGGGATTGATAACAGGGAACAGGCAGGGCGTCTGCAGCCGCCTGCCGCGAACATATAACACACCACCTCTACCCGCGCCGTCCTTGTACCTTATCTCAAACATGCTTCCGCCTCTCCCGCAGAGAATAAATAAGTATCCCCGCCCTGACTGCGCAGAGCGCAGAAGATGCTGCCCCTCTGAAAAGATAGAGACCTGATGAAATAATGTGGCAGAGCTTCCCGCTCAGCTGCTATGGGACATCCTTCCATCCTCCTAAACCACTTCCCTGCCAAGTATCCTGTCTATAACCCCCAGCAGCTCTTCCCTCTCAAAGGGCTTGTTTATGTGGGCATCCGCACCGGAAGTGGCGCTCTCCTCTATGTCCTCCTCCTCTGTGCGCACAGTAAACATTACTACAGGGATGGAGCGTGTCCTTTCCCTGGCCTTGATTTTTCTGCACACCTCCCAGCCGTCGTCGCCGGGCATCATAACATCAAGCAGTATCAGATCAGGAAGTTCCTCCTCAAGTCTGGCAAGGCACTCTTCTCCGCTGCATGCCTCCACCACGCTGTGGCCCGCCTTTTCCAGCATCCGGCGGGTAATAAACCTCATCTCAGGCTCATCATCCACCAGCAGAATTCTTGCCACCTGAATACCTCCATCCTGCGATTTGCAGATTGACACCTGTATATTTCCATTCGTGCAGATTAAACTTTGTGCCTCAGTGCAAAACCTATTTAACCAGAGAGGTAGTAGATTCTGTGGAATGTTCCAGGGAAAAGTCGCCGTGGTTACGGGTGCAGGTCGCGGGATAGGTGCCGCTGTTGCGAGGCTGCTTGCAGAAGAGGGCGCCAGAGTTGTGATTGTCTCCCGCACAGGGAGCGAGCTGCGCCGCGTGGCAGAAGAAATTTCAAGAAGAGGTGGCCGGGCAGAGCCGGTGTGCGGAGACGTTGGCAGGACGGAGGACGTGGAGCGAATTTTCTCCATTGCGGATAAGCTTGGAGGCGCACAAATACTGGTGAACAACGCCGGCATAGCGCTCCGGAAGCGCCTGGTTGAGACCGGCGATGAGGAGTTCGACCGCATAATGGCAACCAATGTAAAGGGTGTTTTCCTGTGCTGCCGCGAGGCGCTGCGCAGGGGTATGCTTGAGCATGGGGGTACAATAGTGAACGTATCCTCCGGTGCGGGAAAGATGGGTTTCCCCGAGCTCAGCGCCTACTGCGCCAGCAAGTTCGCAGTGCTCGGACTAACCCAGGCGCTTGCGCTGGAGGTCTCCCCGAAGGTCAGGGTCTATGCCGTCTGTCCGGGAGGCACGGACACGCGGATGTACCGCTCCCTTTATCCGGAGGACGACTTCTCGAAGCTCCTGTCGCCCGAGGAGGTGGCTTCGGCAATAGTGGCACTGTGCAGGGGGGAGGTGTCCCTGGGCTACGGCGACTGTCTTGAAATCTACTGAGGTGGTGGCATGGTTGTAGTAGTGGTTATGGGAAGCGAATCAGACAGGCAGATTGCGGAAAAGGCGGTGGCGGTGCTGAAAGAGTTCGGTGTTCCATGTGAGGTACACGTGGCAAGCGCACACCGCAATCCGGAGAAGGTGAAAGCCCTTGCAGAGCGTGAGGACGTGGAGGTGTTCATAGCCGTCGCTGGATTGAGTGCCGCCCTGCCCGGTGTAATCGCGAGCCATACAGTGAGGCCGGTTATAGGTGTCCCCCGGGAGGTGAAGCTTATGGGCATGGACGCGCTCCTATCCATCGCCCAGCTGCCTCCGGGAATACCCGTGGCAACTGTCGGGATAGACAACGCTAAAAATGCGGCAATGCTCGCCGTCGAGATACTCGCCCTGAAAGATGAGACGCTCAGAGGGAAACTCATCGAATACAGGGAGCGCATGAGAAGCGGCTGAACTAATTTATCCCGGGAGCAATCTCCATCTCCGCCTCCTCCAGGTCTTCCGGGGTATCTATCTCTATCCAGGGCAGACCGTCGGTTGTGGTGTACCTGACGGGTACGCCCATCTCTATCAGCCTCCTGAAAGCTTCCTCATAGAAAACACCTGTTCCCTGCTCCTCAAGCACCTCCTCAAGCGCCGCAAAGAAGAGCCTCACCGAAGAGGCGTCAATCTTCGCCATACCTATGTACTCCCCAAACGCCTTCTCAGGCCGCAGCCCCTTACCTATGTCAGTTATCCTGTCCCCGTCTGCAGATACCTTCATCTCCTCCTCCCCCAGCACCTTGTCCACATCCACCATCAGAACAATACCCCTCACAGGGGAGCGCACCAGCTTTCTGAGTATCTCCGGATGAAAGAAAACATCAGAATTCACAATCAGAAAACTCCCTGAGACCGCATCCCTCACAAGGTTCAGGCTGTAGCTGTTGTTGGTGGTGGCATAGTGAGGGTTGTTGATGTATACCACGCTGGTGTTGAATCGGGAGCCGTCGCCCACCACCTCCCTGAGCTTTCTATCACCGTGTCCCGTAACTATTATCACATCGCGTACCCCACAGGATGAGAGGCTGCGGAGTATATGCGAGATGAGGGGTCTGCTCCCCACCTGCAGCAGTGTCTTTGGTCTTTCTGCCGTGAGTTTGCCAAGCCTTCTGCCGAGTCCGGCGGCCAGGATAACTCCCTTCATATGACCTTACCCCATGGGGGGCCGATATTGAACTACAATAATATTTCTTGTGATTAAAATTCAGGTATGGATGAGGTGGGAGTTGATTCGACATTATTTGGAATTTGTAAAGCAAATCAGAGTTAATTTAAAAACAGTTTTAAGTAAAATGGCCGGGTAGTTAAAATGGAGCTGAAGTATCCCCTCACTCACTACGTTTATCGGCGACTTTCAATCCCGGTGGCGAGGGTGCTGGTGCACACACCGCTCACGCCCAACATGGTAACTGTGATTGCCACCCTGCTGGGCTTCTACGCCGCCTATCTGATAGGTGCGGGAAGCGCCGTTGCGGGTGTTGGTGTGCTGCTGCTCTCGCAGATTCTGGACTGTGCCGATGGGGACCTGGCAAGAATCTCCGGCAGGGTTACAAAAAAAGGTGCCTATCTGGACAGGGTGCTGGACAGGTTTGTGGATGCGGCCCTGATAATTGCACTCATAGCGCTCAATCCCTCAGAATACTGGCTCGTGGGCATTCTGGCGATAGTGGGCACCTTTCTGGTGAGTGTGACCAGGATAATGGCAGAAGCCGTGGGTGCTGATTGCAGGGTGGGCATCGCCACCAGGGACTTCAGAATCCTGGCAATAGTGGTAGGCGTGCTCGCGGGTCAGGTGTATGCGCTTCTGGTGTTTCTGGCACTTCTCGGCTTTATAACTGCCATCCACAGGATGCTCCACTCGATGAAACAGATGTGATGCCCATGATACTGAAACACTTCAAGCAGATTCTCCTGCCCGTGGATGTGAGGATACACAAGGGTGCAACAAAGCAGGTACCCAGGCTGGTCAGGAGGTATGACCTGAGGAACATCATAATTCTGACTGGACCAAAGACCTACCAGATTGCGGGGAAGCGGGTGGAGGAGCTGCTGAAGGAGCACAACGGATGCAACTACAGGAGGTTTATAGTAAAAACTGCCTCCAGGATAACCGCAAGAAAGATTGAACAGGAAATAAGAGGCGACTTCGGCGAGTACGACGCTGTGCTGGGAATTGGAGGAGGCAAGGTGCTGGACGTGGCAAAGGTGGTTGCCTCCCACTCCAATGCCCTGCTAATAAGCATACCAACCAATGCAGCCCACGATGGCATCGCATCACCCCTGGCGAGCTTCAAGGAGAAAGGCATGCCCATATCAATAAAGGCGGCTGCACCCGTGGCGATTATTGCAGATATTGAAATTCTGCGCAAGAGCCCCGTGAGGCTCCTGCGCTCCGGCTACGGAGACCTGATTTCAAACCTCGTGGAGGTAAAGGACTGGCTGCTGGGTGTGGAGAAGATAGACGAGGACTACGACGAGATAGTGGCCAGCATCTCCACGATGCCAGCGATGCTGCTGCTGAAGAGTGCGGACGAGCTGGACTTCAGAAACCCCAGATATCTGAAGCTGCTTGTCAGAGGGCTGATTCTGGGCGGGCTTGCAATCAATATCTACGGCACCTCCCGTCCAGTCTCCGGCTCAGCTCACAAGTTCAGCCACGCCCTGGACTATCTGGGATACGGCAGGGGGACCCACGGTGAACAGGTGGGAATTGGCACAATAATAATGGAGTACATGCACCAGCACTACTACGGGGAAGGGGACTGGGAGCTGCTGAAGTACTCCCTGGAGAAGGTGCTTGCACCCACCACAGCAAGGGAGATAGGCATAACAAAGAAACAGACACTTGAGGCTCTGATGTATGCGAAGAGTATAAGAAGGTCACGGTACACCATACTGGAGGACCAGAATCCGGGCAAAAGGGACTTCGAAATCTGTCTGGCAAAGACAGGGGTGGCAAGGTGAACTGCGGAGGCGGAACAAACCTGCTTCATCTGCAGCACTCCGGTGGAGGAGATGCGGTGGCTGTTATTGAGGTGCCCAGCAGGACAAAGGTGAAGTACGAATACGACTTCGAGCACGGTGTTCTCAGGGTCTCCAGGGTGTGTGCCACATCTTTTGTGTCACCCGCAAACTACGGGTTTGTGCCGAGAACCTGGTGCGAGGACTCCTCACCCCTGGATATCCTGGTGCTCTGCCGCGAGCCCCTGATGCCGTGCACTGTGGTGGATGTGCGCATCCTCGGTGTTCTGGAGGTGACTGCTCAGGGCAGGGCAGACCCAAAACTGCTCTCTGCAGCGGAGAGGGACCCGGTGTTCACAGAGCTGAGGGAACTGAATCAGGTGCCTGAACACCTTCTCAGAGAAATAGCCCACTTTTTTGCGCACTACAGGGAGCTGGAGGGAAGGAAGATAGAGGTGGGCAGATGGAAGCCGCGAAGCGCTGCGCTGGATGTGCTGAAGAGGG
>WANX01000061.1 GCA_015521565.1 Candidatus Hydrothermarchaeota archaeon | reverse complement strand
GTCAGCTGCGAAAGCGCCTGCTGCGCACCGCGCTCGCGAATGCAAGGCCCTATGAGGAGGTCACCGAGGAGGGGCTGCTGCTCAAGGGGGTGGTGTACTCCCGGGAGGACCTGGCGAGGCTCCGCCTCAGGCTAATGCGGGACTTCGAGATACCGCCCCACCTTATTGCGGTGGACGCGCAGAAAAAACGCATAGAAACCACGCGCGAAATTGCCAGGGAGCTTGCAAAGCACTTAAGAGAGGGGAGCGTTTATATTGTGGAGGAGTACCCCACCGCAGACCGCCTCGAGACGGAGGTGGAGCCCCTTTGAAGGAGATAACCCTCGCCCATGGCGCAGGTGGCAGGCTGATGCAGGAGCTAATAGAGCAGGTGATAGCTGCGAATATAACAAAAAAGAACGCCGGCGGAGTTGGTCTTGAAGCGCTTGACGACGGTGCATCGCTGCGCTTTGGCGAGCACGAGCTTGTCATCGCCACCGATGCGCACGTGGTGTCGCCCCTCTTCTTCCCCGGCGGGGATATAGGAAGACTTGCCGTCTTTGGCACAGCCAACGACGTCGCAGTGATGGGGGCAAGGCCCCTCGCCATAGCCTCGGCGCTGGTGATTGAGGAGGGCTTTTCTAAGAGCGAGCTGGAGAGGGTTATAAAAAGCATGGATGCCGCCGCTCGCGAGTGCGGGGTTGCGATAATTACGGGCGACACCAAGGTGGTGGAGCGGGGCAAGCTGGACAGGCTTGTGGTAACCACCACGGGCGTTGGGATAGCCGAGAAGGTGATAACCGACTCTGGAATTGAGGCAGGCGACGTGATTATAGTCACCGGCACCGTAGGCGACCACGGCACGGCGCTGCTTGCCTTTCGCGAGGGCTTTGAGTTCGAAACCAGGCTGGAGAGCGATCTCGCCTATCTCTGGCCGGCGGTGGAGCGCGCTCTGAGCGCTGGCGGGGTTAAGGCGATGAAAGACCCCACTCGAGGCGGTGTCGCGAGTGCGCTTAATGAGTGGGCCTCCAAGGCGGAGGTTGGCATAGTGATTCGCGAGGAGCAGCTGCCCATTCGCGAGGAGGTCCGCTCAGCGTGCGAACTTCTGGGCATAGACCCTCTGAGCGTTGGAAACGAGGGCAAGGCGCTGATTGCGGTGGAAAGCGACAGGGCAGAAGAGGTGCTCGCCTCGGTTAGAGAGACAGAAGTTGGGAAAAACGCGGCAATCATAGGCGAGGTGGTGGGGGAGCACCCCCGCAGGGTGGTACTCGAGACTGAGGTGGGCGGCAGACGAATTCTGGACTGGCCCCTCGCAGACCCCGTGCCCAGGATTTGTTAGCACGGCGGACACGCAGAGTGGGAATCGGAAAATTATATATTCCTGCTCCAGAAATTCTCTTGCATGTTTGGAGAGGAGGAGTTCAGACAGGCGCTGCGCGCCTACGAGCTCGAAACCTCCGCCCAGGGCAGGGACGAGTTCACATCGCTGCGCAGGAGCAACAGCTTCTTCGCAGATATCACCTCCCGCGAGGGTGTGGAGGAGCAGATAAGGCTCTTCATAAAGATAATCTCAGGCATGGACCGCGACAGCTACGCAGCGCGCTACGTGGTGCAGACCTTCCTCCTGGACTTCTGCCGCTACCTGGATAAAGACTTCCTCTTCAACCTAACAGAGCATGCGACCTTTGCTGAGATGAAGGAGGCTATTAGAGAGTTTACAGGGGAGGTTTACGAAACAAACAAGCGCTTCACCCAGAGCATAGCGCTGCACAGCCTGGAGCACCTGCTCGAGGATTATGGCACGCTTTTAAAGTTCGCCGACCGCGGAATAAGGAAGAGGAAGCGCGTCCAGAGGCGCAGGAAAAAGGAGAAGAAGCCGGAGGTCTACAGGGAAGAAGAGGAGGAGAATCCCTTCTCTGGCCTCTGGGGAGAGGAAGGAAAGCTGTGGTGATTCGCATGCGTGTTAGTCTCGATCTCGAGCTTAAGGACGAGCCCGGACAGCTGCTGCTTGCCCTTGAGCCCATAGCACGGCACAGCGGAAATGTGATAAGCATAATCCACCTGCGCGAAGAGGAGAAGCTCCGCGCCGGCTATGCCACGGTGCATTTTACCATCGACGTACCTGACAAAGGCTGCCTGGAGCGAATCGTGGAGGAACTCGAGGAGCGGGGGGTGCGCGTCACAAAGCTTGGAGAGGTGACCAAGAAGAGCAAGCTAACCCTGCTCATGATAGGCCACGTCGTCGACACCGACCTGCGCGATACGATAGACAGGATAAACGAGCTTGAAGGAGTTATGGTCTCAGACCTGAGCCTGGCGATGCCCCATCCGGAGAAGGAGTCCTCCGCCATCGTCGACATAGAGGTTTCAGCGGGTGTGGACAGACACAGGCTCATGGAGAGGGTGTACGCTATCGCAAAGGAGAAGGACCTGGAGATAGTCAGGAGCCTGGAGGTGTAGCATGCGCATCCAGATTATCGGCTTTGGAGTCATAGGCCAGGGTTTAGCCAGGGTGCTGCTGCGAAAAGAGGAGGAGCTGAGGCAGAGGTATGGACTTGAGGTCAGCGTCGTCTCCATAACCGACATCAGCGGCACCGCCCATGCCGAGGAGGGGCTGGACCTGAGGAAGGCGCTGAGCGTTGCCAGAGAAACCGGAGCAATAGTCAACTATCCAGGAGCAAAGGAGATGAGTGGCGTAGAGGCGATAGAGGAGATAGAGGCAGAGCTTGTGGTGGAGGCGACCCCTTCGAATATAAAGACGGGCGAACCCGGGCTGAGCCACATGCTCGCAGGCTTTAAGGCGGGGAAGCACGTGGTCACCTCCAACAAGGGTCCGCTTGCCCTGAAGTACAGGCAGCTTGTCTCTGAGGCTGAGCGCAACAACGTGGAGTTCCGCTTCGAGGCGAGCGTGGGCGGAGCCATGCCCGTGATAAACCTCGCCAGGGAAACGCTGAGCGGAGACAGAATCACGGCGATAGAGGGCATTCTGAACGGCACCACCAACTACATCCTCTCGCGGATGACGCGCGAGGGGCTGAGCTTTGAGCACGTGCTGAGAGAGGCGCAGGAGCTGGGCTACGCCGAGACAGACCCTACCTACGACATCGAGGGCATAGACACAGCAAGCAAGCTGGTGATACTTGCGAATGCCATCATGGGCATAGATGCCACCTTCAGCGACGTAAAGATAAGGGGGATAACCAGGATAACCCCCGAGGCGATACGCCTGGCGAAGGAGAGGGGCTACGTTATAAAGCTCATAGGCGAGGTAAAGAATTCCCACCTGGAGGTGTCCCCCAGGCTGGTGCCAGAGACGCATCCCCTCAATGTGGACGGCGCTCTCAACGTGGCGATGCTGCACTGCGACGTCGCGGGTGAGGTTACTGTGGTGGGCAAAGGAGCCGGAGCAATTGAAACCCAGAGCGCAATTCTGAGCGACATCATAGCGATATGGAAGAAGGTGAAAGGATGAAGTGGGAGGTACGCGTGGCGTATAAGCGAGGGGTCCAGGACCCGGAGGGGGAGACAACCCTCGAGGCGCTCCGCATGCTTGGCTTCAAAGGTGTTAAGCGGGTGAGCACGGCGAAGCTCTTTGTTATCGAGGGCGAGTGCACCCGCGAGGAGGTGGAGCGGATGTGCCGCAGGCTGCTGGCAAATCCTGTAAGCCAGGACTATGAGATAAGGAGGCTCGCGCCCTGAGCGCAGAGGTTATACCCATCCTCAAGGCGAGTGATGAGGAGCTTCTGAGCATAAGCGAGCAGCGCATGCTTGCGCTCAGCCTGGAGGAGATGCGTGCCATACAGCGCTACTACCGCTCGCTTAACCGCGAGCCCACCGACGTGGAGCTCGAGACCTTCGCCCAGACCTGGAGTGAGCACTGCGTGCACAAGACCTTTAAGGGGATTATAATCTACGATGGCGAGGAGATAGACGGTCTGCTCAAGAGCACCATAGCGAGGGTGACGCGGGAGCTTTCGCCGGAGTGGTGCTTCTCAGTCTTTGAGGACAACGCGGGTATAGTGGACTTCGAGGGCGACTACGCCATAGCCTTCAAGGTGGAGACCCACAATCACCCGAGTGCAATTGAACCCTTCGGCGGCGCTGCCACAGGCGTGGGCGGCGTGATACGCGACATCCTGGGCGTGTGGGGCGAGCCCATTGCGAATACAGATGTGCTGTGCTTCGGCGAGCTGGACTACCCCTATGAGAAGCTTCCCCGCGATATGAAGCACCCGAGGTTCATCTTCACCTACGTGGTTGCCGGCATAGGGAGCTATGGCAACAACATGGGCATACCCACGGTGAACGGGGCCATATTCTTTGACGAGGGCTACGTGGGAAACCCGCTGGTTTACTGCGGAACAGTGGGCATAGTCAAGAAGAGCAGGTACAGGCGCGAGGCTAAGCCCGGAGATGTGCTGCTGCTTGTGGGGGGCCGCACGGGCAGAGACGGGATACACGGTGTGACCTTTGCAAGCGCCGAGCTGGAGGAGGGCGCCGAGGAGACCTTTGGCACGGCGGTGCAAATAGGCGACCCCATCGAGGAGGAGAAGATAAAGCGCGCAATCCTCAAAGTTCGCGAAGCTGAGCTTGGAAGCGCGATCACCGACCTGGGCGGAGGAGGGCTCAGCAGCGCCGTTGGAGAGCAGGCCCACCGCTTCGGCTGCGGGGCGAGGGTTCACCTGGAGCGGGTGCCCCTGAAGTACGCGGGGATGAAGCCCTGGGAGATATGGATTTCAGAAAGCCAGGAGCGCATGCTGCTGATTGTACCTCCTTCGAAGCTTGAGCGCGTGCTGGAGATTTTCGAAGAGGAGGAGGTTGAGGCCACCGCGATAGGCGAGCTCATCCCGGAGCGCAGGCTTGAAGTTTACTACGGGGATGAGAGGGTGGCGGATCTGAGCATGGAGTTCCTCTTCCACGGTTTGCCGCGCGTAAGGCGCGCTGCAAGCTGGTCGCCCCCTGAGCTGAGTGAGCCGCACTTTGAGGCTGGAAACCTCGGCGAGGACCTGCACCGCCTGCTTGCGATGCCGAATATCGCCAGCAAGGAGAGCGTTATACGCACCTACGACCACGAGGTGAAGGCGATGACTGTGCTCAAGCCTCTGCAGGGCGAGGCGTGCGATGGCCCGGGAGACGCGGCGGTGCTCAAGCCGCTCAGGGAGAGCTGGCGCGGCATAGCCATTTCCAACGGACTTAACCCGCTTTACGGCAAGATAGACCCCTACTGGATGGCTGCCTCAGCCATAGACGAGGCGGTGCGCAACAACCTCGCCGTGGGGGGGCGCAGGATAGCGCTTCTCGACAACTTCTGCTGGGGCAACCCGGAGAAGCCTGAGAACCTGGGCGGCCTGGTTAGAGCGGCGAAGGCGTGCTACGACATCGCTCTTGCCTATGAAACACCTTTCATCTCGGGCAAGGACTCGCTGTACAATGAGTCCCCCCTGGGCGCGGTTACTCCGACGCTTCTTATCTCCGCGCTCGGTATTGTGCCGGACGTTCGCAGGGCGGTGAGCATGGACTTCAAGCGGAGGGGGAGCTGCATCTACATCCTGGGCGAAACCAGGCCAGAGCTGGGTGGCTCGCACTACTACAAGCTTAAGGGCTACCTGGGAAGGAGCGTGCCAAAGGTGGAGCCCTCGCGCGCAAAGCGTACCTTCGCCGCGCTGACGCGAGCTATAGACTCCGGCCTGGTGCTCGCCTGCCACGACCTGAGTGAGGGTGGTCTCGGCGTGGCCCTTGCAGAGATGTGCTTCTCTGGCAACGTGGGAGCAAGGGTTGAGCTCTCCCTGGTGCCGGCGCCGCAGGAGATGCGCGCCGACTTTATCCTCTTCTCGGAGAGCAACTCCCGCTTCCTGGTGGAGGTTCACCCGGAGAAGGCGCAGGAGTTTGAGGCGCTTATGCAGGGCACGAGCTTCGCCAGGATAGGCGAAACTCTGGGCAGGGAGCTGGTGGTGACGCACAACGGCAGGGAGCTGCTCCGCGAGCACATAGCAGAGCTGAAGAGGAGCTGGCAGAGCGGGGTTGTACTATGAAGCCGGGTGAGGTTCGCATACTTGTGCTTCGAAGCGCGGGCACCAACTGCGACGCCGAAACCGCGAGTGCGATTGCAGAGCTGGGAGCTCGCGCTGAGGTTGTGCACGTGAACAGGTTCATTCGCGGCAGGCGCTCCCTGGAGGAGTTCCACGGCATGGTCCTGCCGGGGGGATTCTCCTACGGCGACAGAATAAGGAGCGGCGCGGTGCTCGCGAAGCTTCTCAGCCACCGCCTGAGGCGCGAGCTCCAGCGCTTCGTGGATGAGGGCAGGCCGATTCTTGGAATCTGCAACGGCTTCCAGGTGCTCGTCGAGTCGGGGCTCCTGCCCTTTGGCGAAGTTGGTCAGGTGAAGCTCGCGCTCGCAAAGAATGCAAGCGCACGCTTCGAGGCGCGCTGGGTATACCTGCTGAAGTGCTCAGCCACGCCTTTCACAGGGAAGCTTCCACGTGTATCGCGCATGCCGGTGGCGAACGCAGAGGGCAGGGTGGTCTTCCCCCCGGGAGAGGAGCAGAGCCTGCTGGAGGAGCTGGAGGAGAGCAGTCAGATAGTGCTGCGCTACTGCACGCGCGAAGGTGAGCCAGCGCGTGGAGATTATCCTGCGAATCCCTGCGGAAGCTTTGCAGACATCGCAGGTTTAGCGTCGCCTGAGGGCACAATTCTCGGGATGATGCCCCACCCGGAGCGGGCGTTCTACCGCTACATGTACCCTGACTGGACGCGGGACAGCGCCCTCGGGATGGGCGACGGCTGCGCCATCTTCGAGGGAATGCTGGAGCACATTCTGAAAAGCCAGGGGTGAGGGCTGATAAAAGGAATTTAAGCAAGGGGGAAGAAATGTGAAAAACTGTTCACATATTATAAGTATTCTTAAAAATAATTTCACTTAAAAAGGGGGGATTCTCCTTCTTTTACAGGATTGACCCTTATTACGGCACAGATGTCACCCATAACTATATATATGAGTTAATAAGGTAAAATTCTAAGGATTATAAAACATAGCAGGAGGCGAGAAATTGCCGAAAAATTATTCATGGCTCGCATACTTCTTTTTGGGTGTATTGTTGCTGGGCATCGCCTCTGTTAGTGCAGCGCCCCTGAATGTTGAGAAAGTGGAGGCTGTGGAACTGCTTGCAGTTCAGCAGGCAGACTACAGCTTTACCTACACCGGTTTCAACGTTACCGGGATCATAAACATTTCAAACGGCGGAAGCGATGACCTGAGTGATGTGTGGGTTGCAATAAATCTGGTCAACAATGCCTCGCCGCTGGTGGTGCAGTACAGTACGGCGTCATCGGGGGTAACCATCACAGGAAATGCCGCTGCAGCCCAGGAGGCTACCAACGGCAACCTGATAACCTCCGGTGCCAACTACTTTGTTCACATACCAATGCTGCGTTCCGGTGAGAAGGTCAGCCTATACTACGATGTTGATGACACAGCGGTGGGATATCCAATTCTCGTGGATGAAAGCTACAGCGTGAGCAAGATTCCGGCCAACTCGCTCCAGACCTGGAGGGTCTATCTGAACCTGACGCTGAACACAAGCGCTCTGCCCGCGGGGGTAACATCGGTGGATGTAAATGTGACCAAGTACCTGAGCACCACCGATTTCGGCAGCGCAAACTGGACAACGCTGGGTTCGATAACCAACAATCAGTCAAATAAGGGCACAACCGTGGTGTGGGACGGCCCCTATGCTGCGGATACGCAGGATGCCCTGAATGTTACGGGGGTAACCCTGACCACAGCTTCGCCGCATGTGAACATAAGCTTTGATGTCACCGGCGAGAACTCCAACGTCCAGCGTGACGCAACGCTCGAGCCCTTCGGCTTTGCGGCAGTGTTCTTCAGCTTTGCGGAGGGGATGAGTGGCTCCAGTGTGGTGGATGTGTTCGCCTCAGGTCCGGCCAAGATCGCCGCCACCAAGGAAGGACCTGTGGTCAACAGCTCGGGCACCTTCTGGAATGAGAGCGTCAACATTACCAACACTGCCGCTGGAGTGGCCTATGTGGTCAGGAACGTCTCTCTCTGGGCTGTCAACACCACCGCCGGCTTCCCTGATATGAGTGCCGTTATACCCGGCTCCTGGCGCGAATTCACCCCGGGAGTTCAGATAAATCCCGGCGACTCCTGGGTGCAGGGACCCTTCACCTTCCAGAACAGCATCGTACCCGTGGTCTGGGCCAACATGACTCTCAAGCTGGTCAATGACCAGACCCTCGGCTGGTGGGTTGTGAATTCCACCACCCACGAGTACAACACCAGCTACGGCTCCAGCTACATTGTGGTCGAGAAGATTCTGGTCATAGGCACCTATCTGATAAAGGCGACAAAGCACGTCGTTCCGGCTGGCAGCAACGTGTATGATGTTTACATAGTGGTTGAAAACATAGGCAGCAAGCTTACACCTCCGGACGTGTACGTCTATGATATGATGCCCGAGAACTTCACCGAATTCAACTGGGATGGCAGCTGGGCCAACGTGGGCGCCGATGGCAACTGGGTAAACCAGTCAACAATGCTGAAGGAGAACGGCACCAACTCAACGCCTCTGCCCTCCGGCTACGGTGCCGGATACTTCTGGAGACTTGATGCCATATATCCCAATGCTGACGGCGACGGAAACTATACAGACGATGCCGAGATAAGCGCCAATCAGAGCGTTGTAATCTTCTACAAGACCCAGGGCACAGGAGACTTTAAGGCCAGCGACCTCTTCATCGTGGGTATTGACCCGACATTTGCCACAAATACGCAAACAACACCAAGAATAACCATTGTAAGTGGAAGCGCAGCACGTAACTATGAGAACCTCTTTGCCATCGCCACGGCTGCTGTGCTCCTGGGCACAGTATTCCAGCGACGCAGGAGATAGGGGAAAACTTTTTATTTCCCTTTCTTTTTTCAATGTAAATATGAAAAAAATTTACTTTTCGCTTTTGTTATTTGTCGTTGTCCTCGCAGGAGTTGCAGAGGGGCAGGTCATCAAGGTAATATCTATTTCCAACTACACCCTGGACGTAAAGGTTGGAGAAAAGGTTGCTGTGAAAAACACCATAACGGTAAAGAACCTGATAGGGAGTCCCATAGTACCGGGGATAGGAGAAATCAGACTGCAAAAGAGGTCCCCGACAAAGGTTCTGTTCTTTTCCATACCTTTTACAGAGAATCCCGGGCCAGTAAGTGTGAATGGTGTCAGGGCATACACGGGGGATGGAAAACAGATTCCTGTAAATGTCACCAGCGAGGGGGACTACACCAGCATCAGATATGAGATATGGTATCCCGTTGAGCCAGGGCGAGAATTCACCTTCGTTGTGGAGTATGAGTCAGAAGAGCTGGCGGAGAGGGGGATTCTCTTCAGCGACGTATCCATACCTGTCGGTTCCGACATGGAGATACAAAGCATCAACGCCAGGTTTCGCTCCGCCTCTGGCTGGAAAATGGTGTACTCGGGCAGGGCACCGGACAGACTCCCCGCCGGGGGTATAGCCTTCTACACCGCAGAGTTCTCACCGCTGCCGCTGCCAGATGTGGGGATTCGTTGGTCTGTGTTTCTCTGGAGCCTGGTACTGCTTCTGTCCCTGGTTGTATTCACCTATATAACAAAGTATGGCAAAAAGTCCGAATAGTCGTATGCGCACCGCAAGGCAGGTTGTGGGGAAATGAAGGTGAACCCGGCCCTGGCAATTATAATAACGGCCATACTGGGTCTTTCAATTGTCCTCTCCGTGGAAAACAGGACAATATCCACGAACAATGAGGTGTATTTTCCCGGGGATACAATTGAAGCAGAGCTCAACTTCATGCCAGAGGAGGTGTTGCTTATCACTCCGGCTGGAGAATGGCGCCTGAAGCCCGAGAGGAGGGGCGACAGGTACCTGGTCAGGTTCAACCTCACCAGAAATGTGGCACTCGGCGAGTACATCATACGCGCAGATGGAGCTGAAAAACGAGTGTATGTTGACAGCTACTCCCTGAAGACAGAAGTTTCAAACGACACCCTCCTGGGGGAGTTAAAGTACTATGTGGCCATGCCTGAGAGGGTCAGCTATGTGCTCCTTCCCGGGAACATCACAGGTGAGGTTGAAGTACGCAGCGGGAAGTTCTCCATCTCGATTGGGGAAAACACCACCCGCGTGGTTGTAAAGGCCGGAAAGGTGCGGCTCCCTGTTGACCTGGAGAAGCGCACAGAACCAGAGCTGAGGAGGGTGTATTTTCCGGGTGATGATGTCTCCGTGCGGATGGATTCCATGCCCCGTACAGCCTATATTGTTGACCCCGGTGGCAGTGGCACCGCACTGAACTTTGTGGAGCGCGACAATGCCTACTATGCCACATACAGCCTCAGGAGGAATGTAATTCTGGGAAAATATACTCTTTACATTGACAACGTAAAGACAGAATTTTACGTGGACTTCTACAGGATAAATGCCACATTTAACGGAAGCGCAATAACGGGTAAGGTGGAGTATTACTTCCTGGCACCTGAGGCGGTGTACTGGAAGGTGGGCGGATATGAGGGCAGGACGCAGGTGGAGAATGGGAGCTTCAGCATTCCAGTGCGCCTGCCTCCCGGCAACCACACCGCCATCATTTCCGCAGGGAATGCCAGAGTGCAGCTAAACCTGAGCATCCTCAGGGGGCTCTTTCTCCGGCAGGTTTACTTCTCCGGTGATGAAATCAAAATCGGTGCCAACTTCAAGCCGGAGGAGGCATTTCTGCAGACACCAGATAACAGGACAATTGAGCTTGAGTTTGAAAGGGAGGAAAAAGGGTTATACGAAGCAGAACTTCCCGGGTTGCTTTCTCCCGGTGAGTATCTGCTGAAAATAGACGGGGAAATTCGCCGATTGGTGGTGGAAAATTATTCAATGAGCGCCTCCTTCACCGGAAGGATGATACAGGGGCGGATAAGCTGGAATGTGAAGCCGCCCGAGTACGTCAGCTACACAATCATGCCGGCAAACAGGACGGGCAGTGCAAGAGTTGTGAACGGCAGCTTCAGAATTCCGGCAGAACTCCCTCCAGGAAACTACTCCGCCGTGCTCAGTGCGGGAAATGCGGAGCTAACAATCAATTTCAGCATACAGAGGAGGCTCAGCATAATCCCCGCCTACGACCCGGTCGAGAGGGTGCTCGTTGTCAAGGTGGAGGGTGATGTGGAAGGTCTCACCCCGGAGGCTGTGGGCATTTCAAAGATGGTGAGGCACACACAGCAGCTCAGAAGTCACGGTGGCCTGAGGCTCCTTGAGTACAAACTTCCGGCGACACCCGGGATGCTGAAGAAGTTCGGCCTCCCCGCAGAGGTTCTCAACACCACCCTGGCCGTGAAGAGGCTCAGCGACGTGAAGCTCAGGGTGGAGCTGGACAACAAGCTCGAGACGTGGTACAGATTTAAGGTCGAGCTGCCACCCGGCTACCGCGTTAAGGAGATAGTGGGCGACGACGGCAGGCGCATAGTGAACAACCTGAGTGTGAACCGGCTCACCGGCAGGGTTGAAGGCGAGCTCAGGTGGTACGTGGAGAACTCCACCCTCTACTTCTACGACGACCCCATATGGGGCTACGACATAACTCTTACTCCTCCAGCGCCCAACAACTCCATTGCAATAGAGCTGGCTTATGATGGACCCTATGCGGGAGGCGGTCAAATTTCGGCGATAGTCTTTCCATACTCCCAGGGCGACAATTCAACCACAATCGCTCAGAACGACCACGCGGGCAGAACCGAGGACAACTACGGCAACGACATCGACATAGACGCGGGCTCGAAGATTGCGCTGAGGTT
>WANX01000060.1 GCA_015521565.1 Candidatus Hydrothermarchaeota archaeon | reverse complement strand
TTAGCTTACCATGCGGAGGCGGTGATAAGCGAAGGCGGTACGATGAACCGCGAGGCAGCGCTGCTGGGCACGCCCGCCATATCCCTCTATCCGCAGCCCCTGCTGGGCGTTGACAGGTACCTGATAGAGCTGGGGCTGATGAAGCACGCGCGCAGCGTTGAGGAGATGCTTGAGCTGCTCCCTGATGAGGGGGAGAAGCGGGAACTCAGAGAGCGCGCTGCGCGGGAGGTTGCGAAGATGCAGGACCCCTTCGCGGTGCTCGAAAGAACGATGTCAGAAGATGCAGGAGGTTTGATATGAAAGAGGAGCTCTCTGGAGTTGTAAGGGCTGCGAAAAGGCTCGCCGAGGAGGGTCTCGTCTCTGGAACCTGGGGAAACCTCAGCATCAGGCTTGGGAAGGGCTCAATAGCAATAACCCCGAGGGGTAGGGCGCTTGAGAAACTGAGAACCGAGGATCTGGTGCTGGTCGACCTCCGGGGAGGCTGGAGGGGGAGCACAGCCCCCTCTACGGAGCTCCGGCTTCATCTGGAGATATACAGGGCCAGAGAAGACGTAAATGCGGTAATCCACATCCACTCCCCCTTCGCCTGCGCTGCCGCCGTGGCAGGTATGCGCATACCTCCAGTGCTTGAGGAACTTGCGCAGCTTGTGGGAGGAAGCGTGGAGGTGGCGGAGTATGCCCCTCCCGGAACTGAGGAGCTTGCGAGGAATGCTGTAAGAGCCCTCGGCAGTAAAAATGCTGTACTCCTTTCCAACCATGGTGCGGTGTGCACCGGAAGGAGTCTCGGAGAGGCGCTTCTGACCTGTGAAGTGGTTGAGAGGGGGGCAAAAGTATTTGCATTTGCAAAGCTGCTCGGCCAGCCCAGGGTGCTCGATGAGGACGAGGTGCAGCTTCTGAGCAGGATGTACAGGAGATATTCCATGGAGAGCGAAAGAGATATATGAGCACTGAGAAAATTGAAATTACCGGATGCACTTCAGCAACTACATAAGCAGGGCTCAGGCTGAGGCATGTGTTGAGCGTGGTGTAAGCAGGATTACCCTTACCCCAACCGCAGCGAGGCAGACTCCGGCGGAGACTCTGGCCTTTCTCAGTGAGAGTGGAGTTGAGGTTGAGGTGGTGGCCTCCCGCGGAAGGCCCAGGAAGCTGGACGATGCCAGGGTCAGAAAGATCCTCGCCATGCGAAAGGCGGGGATGAGTTTTTACCGCATTGCAGGTATGACGGGCATACCGAAGAGCACAGTCTTCGACTACTTCCGCAGGTACGCCGGAGTGGTGCTCTCCGAGGAGGAGGTGGAAAAGGTGGAGCTTGGCGAGGCGAAAAGGGTGCTGGAGCGCATCGCTGAGAATTTGGATGGCGAGGCGGGGAGGCTGGCCGCACTTGCGCTTGAGGCGGAGAGCAGGGCGGAGCTGGAGTACTATCTGCAGGAGCTTCTGCTTTATATTAATGGGGAATAGTTTTTTATGTTAGTCTTGCCAGGTGTAAGCATGGTTAAGAGGAAGAAGCAGCGCATTGCGATGCCTGCCTCCGGTGCAGGCCTGGTGCGCTACATGGACGAAGAGGGGCGGGGCATAAAGTTCAAGCCAGAGCAGGTGCTTTACGCCGCACTGGGGCTGATTTTGATTGAGGTTCTGGTGAAGCTGGGGTTCGTGTAAGTGAGGGTAGCCATCACCCGTCCGAAGGGAAAGGAGACCGAGAGCCTGGAGCTTGCAGCAGCCCACGGCTTCGAGGCGCTTATTGTAAATGCTCTGGAGCTGCTGCCAAGGGATGAGCAGGATGTCAGGAGGGAGGTGGGCGACCTGGGGAGTTACCGGTGGGTGGTTATAACCAGCGCCTTTGGTGCAGAGCTGATGCACCGCTACTTCGGCGAGGAGCTGCGCAGGGCAAGAGTTGCGGCGGTGGGTGCCAAGACAGAGGAGGCGCTTCTCAGGTGTGGGGTGAAGGTGGCACTTATACCGGAGGAGTTTAGAAGCGAGGGGCTGGTGGATGCGCTGCGCCGCGCGGGTGCCGGAGGGCGCATCCTTGTGGCACGCGCCTCCGGTGGGAGAGAGACGCTTGTAAGGGAGCTGGAGAAGTTTGCCACCGTCAGGGAGGTGCACCTGTACCACCACGCTCTGCCCGAGGACAGAAGCTCAATCTTTGCCCTGAAACAGGCGCTGGAGAGGGGAGAGCTGGATGGCGTTGTATTTACCTCCGCCAGAACGGTGGAGAACATCTTCATGGTGCTGGGGGATGAGCTGGCGGAGCTCCTCTCAGGCGTGCGCGTGGTTGCAATAGCACCTGGCACCAGGAAGGCGCTTCTCCGGCGTGGTGTGAGGCGTGTGGCGATGCCGGAGCGCTACACGCTGGAGGCATGCCTTGAGCTGCTGAAGGAGGGCTGAGAATGGAGAGGATGGTGGTCTGGCCCGCTAACATAGACGCCAGGAAGTCGCGTGCTGACGGAAGGAAGGTTTCAGGGAGGTATGCCGTTCCCTCGCCCACGCTGAAGGAGATAGCCAGGGCAGCGGAGCAGCTGGGTCTGAATCCCAGGGTGGAGCGCGATAAGGCGTATCCCAGGGAGTGGTGGGAGGTCTCGGGGCGCGTTGTGGTGGATAAGGCGAAGCCGAGAAGCGTGATTCTCAGAGAGATTGCTGCTGAAATCAAAAGGATGCGCTCGGAGAGGCAGGCTCAGGGCGGGTGATTCAGCTGCCCGGCATTGTGCGACGTTAGCATCTGCCTCTCACACATGGGCAGAATAACCCTCTTGGGTGTGCATCACAGGCACCAGGTAAGCATCGCCGAGGTGGAGGACTCCATCGTCGAGCGCATGCCCGGAGCGGTGGCGGTGGAGCTGCCCAGCGACGACTACCTGAAGTTTCTGGAGGTGCGCTCCTATCTGGAGACGGAGATGAAGGTTGCGATGCTCACAGCGTGCGAGATCGGGGCGGAGGTGTACCTCATAGACCTCAGAAAGGCGCATCTGGAGAGAAGGCTCAGGGAGTGCCTGAAAATATCTGACCTCCGCCTGTGGGAGGGGTTCCAGCGGGGTGACCTGCCCGCCTTCTACCGGAGACTGCTCGAGATTGCACCTGAGCTTATTCCGCTGGCAAAGGAGGTGTTGCTTCTGGATAGAGAGGCGGCGATGGCGGCAAAGCTGCTGAGGCTGGGAGAGAGGTATGAGGAGGTTCTTGCGGTGGTGGGGTACAGCCATACCGGGGCGATACAGGAGCTCCTGGCGAACAGGGAAAAGCTCCGTGAGATTCTGAGAAGGAGGGGGCTCAGTGTGGGAGAGCCATTCCACCTGAAGTGTGATGAGGTTCTGATTTACGGGTGACATGACCTGGTCTTAAAAAACTGCGGTGTCTCCATATTTGAATAGGTCGGTGGGAAAAAGTACTTAAAAATATTAGTAAGAAGGAAAAGTGATGGCAAACCTCCGGGACATAGCCCAGGTCACGAGCAAGTGCATCTTTTGCTCCAATATGATTATAAAGTGGAATTTTAACGGCGCGGAGCTGAACATGTTCTGCGCTCTATCACGGGACATGCGGGCCCGGGAGTGCGACGCTTTTGAGCTGATGCGACCAATAAAATGCCGGCGCTGCGGTACCACCAATGAGCCCTTCTTCAAGTTCTGCAGCGAGTGTGGAGCAAGGTTAAGGTGACCTCTTTTTTATATAGAAGAATTCCCCGCGATAGTTGACCAGCCTCATGCCTCCGGGTGCAGGGTCGGTGCTCAGGGGTCTTATCAGGAGGTCGGCTCCGACCCTCTCTGAAAGCTCAATAAGCGCAGGGTAGAGCTCCGGAGGGGGACGTATGGCGTAGATAAGGTCTGCGCTGCGGTAAACCTCAAAAGAGGGCGAGAGCACGTCATCCTTTACCAGCCCCTTCCCCCCCGCTATGTCAACACCAACCACCTCCGCCTTCATGTGCCTTTTAATCTCCTCAAGTACGTCTGTTCTGCTTCCCACACCCACCTCCACCACCCTGGATGCGGAGGGATACTCCTTGCGTATAAATTCAGCCAGAATTTTAAATTTTGGGTGCATGGCATCACCTGGATTCAGGAAAAGATAATATGGGATTCTACAGATAAAATATTATGTGGTGCTCCATGGGCCCGGGTGCGGTTGAGGTGCTGATGATAAGAAAATTCAGGCCAGCGGACCTTCAAAGGGTGTATGATATAGAAGCTAAAAGCTTTAAAGACCCGTACCATCCCATATTCCTTATAAACCTCTACGAGCTTTATGGTGACACCTTCCTGGTGGCTGAAGTGGATGGACGCGTTGTGGGGTATGTGATTGCCAGGAAGGTGAACTCCAAGGGACACATCATCGCCATTGCGGTTGACCCGGAGTACAGGTGCAGGGGCATAGGTAGAGCTCTGATGCTTGCGGTGGAGGAGGAGCTGAAAAAGAAGGGTGTAATTGAGCTGTGGCTTGAGGTGAGGGTCTCAAACCGCAGGGCAATGAGGTTCTACAGGAGAGTTGGGTATGTGGAGAAGGGGATTCTGAAGGGCTACTACGGCGATGGTGAGGATGCTGTTCTTTTCAAAAAGTACCTGTAGCGAAATATTGATATATCACGATACGATACTATAATGAAGGAGGAGTGAAAGATGAAGGTGGGTGTTGTAATATCTTCCAACGATCCGGAAACCGTGTGGAACGCCTTTCGGTTTGCAAACTTTGCCCTGAGTTCGGGAGACCAGGTTAAGGTTTTTCTGATGGGCAAGGGTGTGGAGGCTGAGAATCTGGATACTGAAAATTTCAATATAAGGGAGCAGATGCAGAACTTTGTTGACAGAGGCGGGGAAATTATGGCGTGCGGGACCTGCCTCAAGCTTCGCAGAAAAGAGGGAAATGAACTGTGTCCCTTTTCCACGCTCAAGGACATGTACCAGGTAGTGGCATGGAGCGACAGGCTCCTCACCTTCTAAGTAAGGTTGATAAAGCTTCGTAAGTAATTCTATAACATGTACACCATCGAGGACGGGAGGTATCTTGTATCCCTTGCCAGGAGAGCGATAGAGACCCATCTCAGGGAAGGTGTGGAGATTCCTCCCCCTGAGGATGCGCCCAGGAAGCTGAGAGAAAAGGCAGGGGTTTTTGTCACCCTGGAGGAGTATCCCGGACATGAGCTGCGGGGATGCATCGGCTATCCAGAGCCCGTCTATCCTCTGGTGGAGGCAACAATTAAGGCTGCCATATCAGCTGCAACTCAGGACCCCAGGTTCCCGCCCTTAACCCTCGAAGAGCTGGGGCACTGCACTGTTGAGGTTACAGTGCTGACAAAACCGGAGCTTCTGGTGGTGGAGTCGCCCCGGGAATATGCCGGGAAAATTGAGGTGGGAAAGCACGGTCTGATTGTGGAGCGGGGCCTGGCAAAGGGCCTGCTTCTCCCGCAGGTTCCGGTGGACCATGCCTGGAGTGTGGAGGAATTCCTGAGCCACACATGCCTGAAGGCCGGCCTGCTGCCGGACTGCTGGCTTGAGGAGGGAACAAAAATTTACACCTTTGAGGGCAGGGTTTTCGCTGAGACCTCCCCGGGCGGAGAGGTGGTCCAGCGCTCTTTAAGACGATGTTAGCCTGAGAGCAGGCGTGGAGGCGTAGAATTCCGCTTTCATGTGAAGATGTGCAGCCCGGACAGCAGCACGTGCCCGAAAGCCATACCTTTAGGCCCTACTTCATCAGGATGAGTGGGGTGCGGTGGCTGTATGGTTTTTAACCATCGCCGCAGTATTTCTTTCTCCTGTCTACCTGCTTTATCGAGTGCCAAGAAAAAGGGATTTATAAATTAAATCTACTTGAGATACTGTTCACCACTCACGAACATTTTGAAGATTGTCACAGAGATTATTTATAGCAGAGGTTTTTAAGAGAATGAATGGGGAGGCCTACCTTATGAATCAAAAAGGGAGGTGAAGAGAATGAAAGGAAGGTGGTTTAAGGTAGAAATACCTGCGCTGGTTGTTGTGGTGTTACTTTTTGGAAGCATACTTGGGAGTGCAGGTGCCGTAGCGAAGGACGATGGAATAGAGAAAGCTAAAAAGATAGCGAAGAAGATAGAGAAGGATTTGAAAGAGACCGGAAAGTACTCAGAGAAGGACCTAGAGAAACTAATACTTGTTTTAGCGCAGGCACACAAACTTGCACTCAGTGAAAAGCAAAAGAAAGCTGCCAAAGACTATGCTCTCCACGAAATCAAGAAGAAAATAAGACTTGAGAAGCTGAAGAAAAATGTCATCTCAAAGACAACAACAAACCTTGAAAAAATTATTTCAGGGGTTACAACATACAAAATACTATCTAGTGAGCCAGTATTTACCTTTAAGCAAATAGAGGACGATATTACAGGAACTGGTGGCTATTATAAGTTCGACGATTCTGGAAATCCGTACAACATAAATGGAGACAATGACCTATATCGCGTGGACATCAGCACAGTTTACCTAGATGACCCCGACTATACCAACTGTCCAATAGGTTTCACCTACTGGGTATACACGATGTACTATTACGACGAGGACCATCCAAATCCAGACTTAGACCCGCTCTATGACGCTATCAGACAAGCGACTTATGGGAGAATAGAAGACATCGAAACTTTCTATGTGAGAACTATCGATAACCTGATATGTTTTGATGAAATCTGGAGCAACGATAAAACTTTCGCAGAGCCTATAGGACAACACGGGATTGCTACCTTCCCATACACCTCAACCATCTACATCGCAGTGTGGAACCATGCCCTCGACGTGGACGACAATAACCCCTCTCTTGACAAGGTGGTTAAACCATGATTTTTTTACTTTATTTTTGTATAGATGTTAAATACATCTAACTTTTAACAGAGCTTAAGAAGGATTCGTAGCAGGGGATATTAATGCAAAAATGTCTTGTTTCTGGTAAAAAAGTATTTTTTCTAATATTATTAATTTTATCATTGATTTATGTTATTATTTCTATTTTTAAAGTCGGATACGTTATAATCCTATTTCTTGCTCTTCCCATCCCTGGAATAGTTGGCTTTTTATATGGGAACTGGAGTGGTAGCGAAAAATTATCATTTTTAATTGGATTTATCCCAATTTTTATATTTTTTAGGTTGATGCTGCTTCAAAATCCTGAGATGTCCTCCGGATCTCTCATCATCGCTTTTCTTCTGGGTTTCTGTTCAGGAATCATAGGTTATAGCGGTGCAAGAAAAAACAAAGGAAATGTGGACTGGATTTTGTTTATACTCTTAGGAATGTTTCTGTGGGTAATTATTGTTACACCTGGGATGAGGTCATAACCGGATTGACATTAATGAGACTTCAGATCCGCGAGGTGTAAGGTTTATGACTCGAAAACTAAAATTATTAATTGCCTGCGCCGGGATAGTCATGCTGATAATTAGCAGTGGATGCTTTGAGGGGCAGCAAAACAAAAATTACACCTCATCACCGCCCCTCTTCGCCGTTCAGAGTAAGCCATCGGAATTCAGAATGACTGCGCTCCTTGAAGGGGTGCTGGTTCTTGACGATAACGGGTGCCTGCGCATAAAAAACTACGAAGAGTATCTCCCTTTGTGGCCCC
>WANX01000059.1 GCA_015521565.1 Candidatus Hydrothermarchaeota archaeon | reverse complement strand
GCCATCTCCCTGGAGCTTGCATCTATTAAACGTGCCTGGTTCTGCGCCTTGCTCGCTATCTGCTGGACGGCGGAGGTTATCTCATCGCTCGCGGCATTCAGCTCCTCTGAAGAGGCGGCCTGCTCCTCGGCAGTGGCAGCAACGCGCTCCGCTACCGACCTTACCGACAGGATAAGAGAGCGCAGGTTCTCCCTCATCTTACCGAAGGTTATTATAACCCTGCCTATGTCATCGCTCGGATTCGTGGCCTCTATGCTTCTGGTCATATCCCCGGAGGCGGCAGCCTCTATCACCGGCAGGAACCGGGATATCTCATTTTTGAGGTACTCCTGCATTATTAGCAGGTCATTTTCCTTCTGCTTCATCTCCCTCAGGTCAACAGCAGTTTTTATCGCCCCTATCCTCTCTCCCTTAGCGTTGTAGAGAGGAGAGGTGTATATCATCACAGGTATGTCCTCACCCTGCTTGCTCCTCAGCACCACCTCCCTGGAGATAAAATCCTCCCGGCCCTCCATCACCGTAACCGAGGAGCACTTCTTTGTATGGCATGCGGGGGTGACCCCCACGTAGTGGGTTATGTCGTAGCACCTTTTCCCCACCACCTCCTCCCTCCGGTAGCCGAGCAGCTTCTCAGCCGCCGGATTGAACTCCACTATTCTGAGCTCGTTGTCCGTCACATAAACCGCTGCACCCACTCCGTTAATTATGGCCTTTATCCTCTGGTTTGCCTCTGCAATGCTCTCAATCATGCCGTTGAACGAGTCCACCATCTGCCGCATCTCTTCGTCAGACACCTTCACATCCAGCTTTGCCGAGTACTCCCCGCGGCCAACCTTCTCCGACACCTCAGTCATCCTGTAAATCGGGGTCAGAACATTTTTCTGGAGGTTGTACCCCATAAGGGCAAGCGCACCTGTTCCCAGCACCACTGCTCCGAGGGCGACACCTCTTCCTATCTCCAGTGATGTTACTGCAGAAAGTCCCAACACACCCGCCGTAACCGCAACAATCCCCAGGGTGATGTTAATCTTATTCTTCAAACTCATGTTAATCTTCGGCATTTTCCCCCTCTCCTGTGGAACCCAGAATGATTAGGTTAAAAGACAGGTATTAAAATTTTATTTTTCTGGTCCCGTATTAAAAAGTGAAAAAAGCTCCACGGGTCTGAAGAGTCTCACCTCCACGGTTTCACCCCTTTCAACTCCCTCCGTGTTCTCTGGTACAATCACAAGGCCGTCTCCTCTCACCAGGCTGGAAACTATTCCCGAGCCGGAGGTTCTAATCGGCACCGCCTCCAGCCCTGTATCGGTGGCCCTCACCCTTACCCTGACGAAGTCCCGCCTCCCAAGCTTCGAGGCTATCTTTCTACTCATTTTTGCCCTCACCGCAGGATAGGGCATCTCCGGTGGCATGCCGAGCATGACCTGGAGGGCAGGACGCACAAGAGCCTCGAAGCCCACAATGCTCGCCACCGGATAGCCCGGCAGCATAAAAACAGGAACATCCCCCACATACCCGAACCCGCTGGGTTCACCCGGACGCATGGCAATACCGTGCACCACCACTCTGCCCAGCTCTTCCACAACTTCAGGAACAACGTCCCTCTTCCCAACAGAAGTGGCTCCGCTTATAAGCAGCACATCCACATTCCGTGTTTCCTTAATTGCGCGCCTTATCTCCTCATAGTCGTCCCTTACAATGCCCATCCGCACAGGCTCCGCTCCGGTGGCGCTGCAAAGAGCAGCAAGGGCAAAACTGTTTACATCGTACACCTGTCCAGCCCCGAGCTCTTCCCCGGGCTCCACGACCTCGTCGCCGGTGGATATAATACCCACCCTGGGTTTGCGGAATACCTCCACCTTCCTGATCCCGAGAGAGGCCAGTATTGCCACCTCCTGGGGCTGAATCATGCGACCTCTCCTGAGGAGCAGTTCTCCCCTCCTGTAGTCCTCGCCGCGCAGTGACACATTCTTTCCAGGCGGTACCGCCTTAAGCACCTCTATCTCATCCCCCAGCTCATTCACATGCTCCAGCATCACCACGGCATTGGTACCGGGGGGCATGGGGGCTCCGGTGGTAATCCTCACCGCCTCAAACTCACCCACCTCCCCATCAAAGCTGCCACCGGTGAGCACCTCCCCGACCACTCTGAAATAAATTGGATTCCCCTCCGCGGCTCCGAAGGTATTCTCACCTTTAACCGCAAATCCATCCATTGCTGCGCGGTCGAAGGGGGGGCTGTCTCTTTCTGCGACCACATCTCCTGCGAGCACCCTGCCCAGGGCCTGCTCGAGGTGCACCACCTCGCTTTCTGCCGGCTTTATTCCCGGCAGGAGTCTCTTCAGGGCATCCTTCAGCGGGGTAAGCCTGTAGAAACCTCTATCCCTCACATGCATTCTGTTTCCCTCAGCCTCTCATACTCCTCTGGGGTATTCACATTTACAAAGCTCATCATGCTAATACCGGCACCGCGAATCTTCTCCTCCGGGACAAAGTTAACATTTAGCAGTTTGAGAAGGTGGTTCATGCTTCGAATTTCTTCTCCGCAGCGCCTTATAATTGCATTTTTAATATATACCGCATGCAGGGGCTCCGGGAATTTGTTAACTACGGGCACTGCGGCATCATATCCGTGCACCTCCTCAGTGAGCAGTGTGTACAGCTCCGGGTCCACCAGGGGGGAATCAACTGGCATAACCGCAAGCACATCAAATTCAGCATGCTTTGCTGCAGATATCAGCCCGTACAGGGGCCCTTTACCCGGCGACTCGTCATAAACTATGCGAAATCTTCCAGCCGGAACCTTCCTGGCCTGCTCCTCATCCGCCAGTGACAGAATAACCTCACCTGCAAATCCGGAGGCAATGGCAAGCATGCGCTCAAGGAAGCTTTCACCCCCCAGCCTGAGCAGCCTTTTATCTCTCCCCATTCTGGTGCTTCTGCCACCGGCGATTATGATGGCGGTGCACTCCAGCCTGCCACGGTTGTGCATTTTCATGCTCAATTCCGCCCCGGATAAAAAAGTATATAAAGGGTGAAGTATTAAACATTAAAAGGTTACAGCGCAGTCGCGTGGGCGATTTTTTACAGCCCCACGCAGTATGGTAACAACGGAAAGGTTGGAGGTGAAAAAGTGGTAGTATTGAGGAGAGTGTCGGAGTCCGTAAAGGACTACGATACCATCAGGTACACCACCTGCGACAACATGTGCGAAAGCGGTTGCGGGATGAAGGTGTACCTCAAGGATGGCAGAATAGTCGATATCTGGGGCGACGATGAGCATCCACAGAACTACGGCTCTCTCTGCCCCAAAGGTACTGCGAACTACCAGCATGCATATAACCCCCTGCGCGCCAAGTATCCTGTTATTAGAGAGGACAACGTAAACGGCAAATTCAGGCGCGTCACCTGGGACGAAGCTCTCGACTTCGTCGCAGACCGCCTGAAGTACATCCGCGAGAAGTGGGGTGCCCATACCGTAGCGTGTCACCGCACTGGAAGGAGCAGCTACGGCAACAAGCTTGGCGGCTCCAGGTTCCTTGCCATGTACGGCACGCCGAACATCTACGGTCAGGGGCCGCTGTGCTGTGAGTCGCCTGGAGCGAGGGGTCAGTACGTATTCGGCGCCAAGGAGTTCCTGCGCCTGATGAACCCCTGCCAGGATGCCATGAACAGCGATACCATCTTCATCTCCGGTGCCAACGCTGCGGCGCTGGAAGTAATAACCATGAAGTGGTTTATAGAGGCGCAGGACCGCAACGGTGCCAAGATGATAGTTATAGACCCGCGCTTCAACGCCACCATGGCCAAGGCAGACCTTGCACTGCGCCTGCGCCCGACCACCGACGCCTACCTGGCGAATGCACTTGCCCACGTGCTCATCTACGAGATCGATGGAATTGACAAGGACTTCATAGCGCGCTGGACAGTGGGATTTGAGAAGTACAAGGAGCTGGTGAAGGACTATACTCCCGAGAAGGCGGAGAACATCACCTGGGTGCCGGCTGAGGATATACGCAAGGCGGCGGAGTGGATCGCGTACCCGAGGAGGACCCACTTCACCGGCTGCCTTGGCACGGCGCAGCAGTACAATGCAGGCAATGGCAATGCCGCGTACCAGATACTGGTGGCGATAACTGGAAATGTGGGTGTCAAAGGCGGCGGCTGGAACTGGCTGCACAACTGCCGCCCAGTGCTCAGCGCCGGCAAGGACCTGAAGGAGTATGTGGCCAAGATAAAGGAGCCGCAGCTGGCTGACAAGATAATACCCTGGGGCGATACCTCGAGTGCGTGCACAATTAACCCCGGCTACACCGGCAAGCCATACCCGGTCAAGGGTCTGATCTGGAATGGCAATCACGCCGTACAGTGGCCAAACAATAATAAAGTGAGAGAATACATGAAGAACCTGTACTGCGGTGTGCATCTGAGCTTCCATCCCAATGAGACCATGAGCTGGATGCATGCGGCGTTCCCGATAACCAGCTTCTTCGAGCACGAAGGTGTGGTGCACCACGGCAACAACCGCCACGTGCAGTGGCACAACCAGATTATAGAGCGTCAGTGGGAGTGCCGCGCCGACATAGACTTCTGGGCAGGCCTGGCGAAGCGCTTTGAGTTCGCCGAGGCGTACTACGCCCCCGACGGCAAGAGCTGGTGGGCTAAGAAGGACGTGTTCGGCAACCCGCTACCCGAGGACCCCAAGTATCCGGGCACCACCCACGAGATTGACGAGCGCGTGTGCCAGAACTGGTTCCACTCCCAGGAGCCCTTCGTGGCCGGCATAACCGTGGAGCTCATGGATCCGGAGATGTCCCCGAAGGGCGGTGTGATGTGGCCTGCCGAGACCAAGGACGAGGCCATGATGTACTCTGACCCGGAGGCGACAATACGCGGTGCCCAGTGGATAATGTACAAGGAGGGCGTGAACTACCCAGGCACAGACAAGCGCTTCCCCACACCCAGCGGCAAGGTGGAGATATACAGCAGAGCTCTGGAGCAGATAGGCTGGTATCCTCTGCCTATACACATCGAGCCCAGCAATGCGCCTGTGGCGAGGCCTGACCTGTGGGAGAAGTACCCGCTCATTCTGTGCACAGGCCGCCTGGTGGCACACTTCCACGAGATGGGTCACTGGTGGCCCTGGATGGTTGAGCTTGAGCCCCACAGGTTCATAAACATCCACACCGAGCTTGCAAAGGCGCTTGGAATACGCGACGGCGACACTGTGGTGTGCGAGAACGACTATGGCAAGGTGATAGGCCCCGCCTGGGTCAACGAGATGGTTGACGAGGGCGAGGTATGGGGTCCCGAGGGCTTCGACAAGTATCAGCCCTTCTATCCGTACAGCAACATCAATGAGCTCGTGGACGACACCGTGAAGGATCCCTTCTACACCCAGGCTCAGTACAAGTGCAACCTTGTGCGCGTGTACCGCCTGGGCGATGATCCGGACAAGGCGGTGGAGAAGACCAAGGAGTTCCTGGCCAAGGTCAAGCGCACACCCAAGGACTATCTCGACCCGGAGAAGGAGCCCACAGTGAATCTGGGTACCTACACCAGGTTCATCCAGAAGGGCAGCGGCATCTACTACATTGGGGTGCCGCGTGAGAAGTGGGAGACCAAGTGAGGTGATTGAAATGGATGAGGTATTCTCCGACAAGGGTCCCCTTCTCAACGTTGACCAGGAAACTGCCAGGCAGGGGCTTGAGAGAAACAGGAAGATAGGTCTTTACGAGGCTCAGGCGGCGAGCGTCTGGGGCATCCCCCCAGACCACATTACCATGTTTGTCGACCTGAAGCGCTGCATAGGCTGCTTCGCCTGCGAAACAGCGTGCAAGCTGGAGCACGATGACCCCATGGGTCCACGCAGGATGCGTGTCATCCAGGTGGGACCCAAGAAGGTGGGCAGGCACACCAAGGCGATGTACATACCCATGAACTGCTTCATGTGCGGCCATGCAGCGTGCGTTGAGGCGTGCCCCACTGGAGCAATGACAAAGCGTGCCAAGGACGGCATTGTCTTTGTGGACAGTGAGAAGTGTATAGGCTGCAAGCGCTGCATGCAGGCATGTCCCTTCGGTGCTCCGCAGTGGGACTCCCGCACGGGTAAGGTAATAAAGTGTGACTACTGCATGCACCGCATCGACAAGGGCTTGCAGCCCGCATGCGTGACCAAGTGCTCCACCCACTGCCTGTACATCGGCAACCCGGCGGACATAATGACATACTTCCGCGAGAAGGATGCAGTGCGCCTTTCGAGGGTGTTCTTCGGCGACGAGGTGAAGGATACGCTGCTCACCTCGCCTGCGTATGCCTTCCCGGAGCGTGCCCTGTTCATACCCAGGGTCAGGCTGAAGCCGGGGGTGCTGCCTGAGCGCAAGACCGAGGTCACAAAGCCGGTGTTCCTGAAGAAGCAGAAGTAGAAGGGCTTTTTAAAAAAGCCCTCTTTATTTTTGGTTTTTCAGTTCTTTTTCACAGGAGGATTGCAATTGGCGAGACCGAAGGGATATCGAGGCGAGCTTGACGAGGCCCAGAAGAAGGCTCTGGAGGGTGTTGTTCCAGATGTACTGAAGAAAAGTGTGATAAAAAATCCCAACTGGAAGTACGGTCTCACCGCCGTAAGGGAGATTCGGGCCCTGGAAACAGTTTATGCGTATTTCTGGGGAGATAAGGACGACATAATGGTTTCTCCTTGTTGTGCTTATCCGGAACGCCAGAAGGTTCTTCCAGAGGACATGCTGAAACCCAGGAGGAAGTAGCATGGTTAGCGTGGAGGTTTTTGACGAGGCCTTCGGAATGCATGAAGTTGACCAGAGGGAGCCGGGTAACGATACAGTTGTCATGTTTATCGATTTGAAGCGCTGTATAGGATGTTTCTCGTGCGAGACATCGTGCAAGCTTGAGCACGAGCTGAGTATGGGTCCTCGTCTAATACGGGTAATTCAGGTTGGTCCAAAAAAGGTTCTTGGCAGGGTTAAGAGCCTCTACATACCAATGCCCTGCTACCACTGCTCTCCCGCACCCTGCGTAGAAGCCTGCCCCACCGGGGCCATGCAGAAGCGCGCCAGGGATGGCATAGTCTTTGTGGACAGCGAAGCGTGCATAGGCTGCAAGCGCTGCATGCAGGCATGTCCCTATGGGGCTCCGCAGTACGACTCACGCACGGGCAGAGTGGTGAAGTGTGATTTCTGCATGCACCGTGTGGACTACCGCAGAACCTATACCAAGGAGGAGCTGCAGAGGATTTACCGGTACACCTACAGGCATGGAGGCGAGGTGCGCATACCAGTAGCCGATGAGGTTGGCAACATAAAGAGGGACAACAAGGGCAGGCTGGTGGATGAGAAGGGCGAACCCCTCTCCGGCAGGAGGCTTGCCGAGGTCGGCCGCGGAGTGGAGAGCATCACCTACTCTGGTCTGTGGAGCGCCTGCGCTACCAAGTGCTCCACCGAAGCCATGACCTTCGGTTACTATCGCGACGTTAAGAAGCTTATTGAAAAGAAGGCGAAAAGCCGGAGGATAGTGCGCGTGGGCTCGGTCTTCTATGCTCTCCCGGGCGACGACTTTCCTGAGCCGGCGCCGGAGGAGAGGCACTGAAATTCAGTTTTCCTTTCCCTTGTTTTTAGTCTGTAATTTGAGAAGAGGTGTTGGACCTTGCCGAGAGAACCCAGGGATATATTTGAAAGGAACGATTACATAAAGTGGTACTATGACCCGGAGCTGGCAAAGGACTGGAAGAATCTGCTCAAAAAGTACAGCTACCTCTTCTGGATTCACTCAATGAATGTGAAGGACAGGGACCACTGGATTGCACTGATTGAGGACAAAAAGCCGAACATACAGCGGACACCGGCAACCCCCCATGATGCCGCGAGCTATGCAGAACTTGCTGTTGCCAGGAGAGATGCATATTTTCAAATTTTCCGCGCCTTTACGGAGATTTCTGCAAAGATGGCCGAGGAGGTGCTCAGCGGGGAGTACATGACGAAGCTGCGCTCAGCTCTGCGCAGAATTGTGCCGGAAGAGCAGCTGGAGGAACACTTCGCAGCCCTCGAGCGTTTCAGAGAGGCCTTTGCCCACATGAAACCAAAAAAGTTCCGGAGGGAGCTTGAAGCGGAACGCTTTACAATCTTCGATGATGACCTCATGCCCTACATCTCCGGGCATGAATCTGTTTACAGGAGTGAGAAGCAGATAATGGGCGACTTAACCGCCGAGGTTAAGAACCTGTATCGTGAAGCAGGTTATGTGCTGGACAAGTCGCGTGGCAATCTCCCTCCGGATGAGGCCAAGCTGGAGCTGGAGTTTGCCTTCCGTTTGCTGGAGGACGAAATAGAGGCCTGGAAGGCTGGCGACAGGGAGAGTGCACTTCTTGCACTTGAGCGGCAGAAGAGGTTCATACAGGAGCACATGATTCTGTGGCTCCCCTACCTGTTTGATGATGTTGCAAATGACGACTTCAAGGTGGGCATTGCCCTCAAGTACCACGGCGACGTGCGCGATGTGGAGAAGTACAAGAGTGAGAAAATAGTTGAGATGGACTTCTATCGCAGCATGGCAAAGCTTGCAAAGCTGTATCTGGAGCACGAGTACAGGCAGGTGGAGGAGATGCTGAATGCCGCCAGAAAGCTGAGCACCGAAGAGCTGCGCAGCGCCCTTGCAGGTGTCCCGAAGGCGGACACCTCTGGTGAGAGCACCTACTTTCTGAGGATGGAAAAGAAATGAGCACCCTTATAAGGAGCGGAAGCACAGGCTTTGAGCCACATCCAAAGTTCTCAGGCGTGGAGATTGCAAAGCTTATAACGAGTGAAAACAGCTCTGAAGTGAGTGTTTCTATTCTGAAGATATCGCCCGGTAGCTCCGCCAGTGTGCACCTCCATGAGAAGGAGGTGGACTCCATCTATATTTTAAAGGGAAGGGGGAAGGCCTACGTTAATGGCGAATGGGTTGACATAGGGGCGGGTGATTACATTTTTGTTCCACCGGGAGAGGAGCACGGGGTTGAGAACACCGGCGATGAGGAGCTCATTCTGCTTGCGACCCATGCACCGCCGCTGTTTT
>WANX01000058.1 GCA_015521565.1 Candidatus Hydrothermarchaeota archaeon | reverse complement strand
GCTCAGGATTCCTGCAGGCACGCAGACGGGGGAGGTTTTCAGGATAAAGGGCAGGGGCATGCCAGTGCTCAACGGGTACGGCAGGGGGGACCTCCTGGTTAAGGTGGTCGTGAGGACGCCAACGAAACTGAGCAGGGAGGAGCGCGAACTATTTGAGCGGCTTGCGGAGCTGGAGAAGGAGAAGAAGAGCGTGTTCCAGCGCATCGCCGAGGGAGTGCGCAGCGCCCTCAGGTAGCTCTCTTTCTTTTCGCCTGCATATTTTATTGCTTTCGTTTGTCTTCTGAATAGTGTCATCCCGGGAGAATATTCTCATAATACTGGAGGAATACACATGCCGAAGGTGACCGTGGACATACCCCAGGAGCTTTACGAGGATATGATGGAGCACGTGGGCAGGGACAAGAAGTTCGTCAACGCCAGCGATGCGATTCGCACGGCGATAAGAAAAATGCTGGACCAGCTGGACGAAATCGACCGCCGGCGCGGCAGACTGAAGGAGGGAGATGGGTGAGGGCGGTAGCTCTTCTCAGCTCCGGCATGGACTCGGTGGTGGCAACCACCCTCGCCGCGAGAGAGGGAGAGGTGGTGCTTGCGCTCACCTTCGACTACGGGCAGCGCGCCGCAGCGCGGGAGAGGGAGTACGCCGCAAGGGTTTGCGAGGCTCTGAAGATAGAGCACCGGGTAATAGAGCTACCCTGGTTAGAGGAGATTACCTCGACAGCGCTCGTGGCGGAGGGCGAAGCTCTGCCTGAGCTGAGCAGGGAGGAGCTGGATTCGAGCAGAGCACAGGAGAGCGCTCGCAGGGTGTGGGTGCCCAACCGCAACGGCGTATTTGTGAACATAGGCGCGAGCTTTGCAGAAGCTTTAAGCTGCGATGCGATTGTGGTCGGCTTCGACGCCGAGGAGGCGGCGACCTTCCCGGACAACTCCCGCGGGTATGTAGATGCCGCGAACGCAGCGCTGGGCTACTCCACCCTTTCAAAGGTCAGAATCTACGCGCCGCTCATAGAGAAGAGCAAGGAGGAGATTGCACGCCTCGGGCTGGAGATTGGCGCACCCCTGGAGTGGAGCTGGAGCTGCTACCGCGGCGAGGCTAAGCCCTGCCTGCGCTGCGAGTCCTGCCTGCGCAGGGCGAGGGCCTTTGAGAGCATCGCAGAGAAGGACCCCCTGCTGGAGAGGCTTGGCCTATGAGGGTTTTGATTCTGGAGGAGAGGCTCGACTACACCGGCGAGCAGCTCGCCTCGCTGTGGGCGTACCACGTGTTCAAGGTGCAGGAGGACAGCATAGTCGCCTTCCGCGGGGGGTGCAGCGTCAGGAGAGAGCACATGATAGACGCCGAAGATGCGCTCGCCAAGGCTGAGATTTCCTCGCCCGACATGCTCCACTTCATCGTGGAGCACTTCGACACCACAAGCTTGAGGCTCATCTACGCCAGGCAGCGGCTGCTCGCGGCTATTGCGGGGGAGGCTCTTGCCAGGCTTGGCTGTGAGGTTGAGCGCAGGGGGGACGACCTTTACCACCAGGGTGAGAAGCTGAGCGTGAGCATTGCGAGCGTCTCTCAGGTGAGCGCCAAGATACACTTCGGCATGAACGTGAGGAGCGAGAGGTACATGAGCCTCGAGAAGATGGGGGTAAAGAATCCCATGAAACTGCTGCGAAGCATCGCCAGGGCTTACGCCGGGGAAATTGAGGACATCGAGCGCGACCTGCGCAAGACAAGGCCTCTGGGGGTTTACCATGGTTAGCGCCCCTCTGCAGGAGGTCTTCTGCTCTGTGCAGGGCGAGGGTCCCCTCCTCGGCGTGAGGCAGGTCTTCCTGCGCTTCGCGGGCTGCAACCTCGCCTGCGACTACTGCGACACCGCGGTAAAGCCGGTGCCAAGGTGCAAAGTTGAGCGCATCCCCGGCTCAGGGAAGGAGGAGCACCTGGAGAATCCGCTTAGCGCAGAGCTTGCTGCTCAGCTTGTTAGAAGCTTCGGAAGGGTGCACTCGGTAGCCTTAACCGGGGGCGAGCCCCTCTTGCACGCGGATTTTATCAGAGAGCTCCGCCTCGATGCCCCTCTTTATCTGGAGTCGAACATGACCCTGCCGGAGCAGGCGAAAAAGCTCAGGCGAGGTGTTGCGTACGTTGCCGGGGACTTCAAGCTCAGGGAGGTGGTGCATGGCGTGCGAAGGAGCTACGAAGAAATAAGGGAGGCCACCATCGCAAGCTTCAAAGCCCTGCGCAGCACCCGCAGAAGGCTAACCTTCTGCAAGCTTGTTGTGCCTCGACGCTTCGAAGCTGAGCAGGTGGTGGAGAACGTAGAAGCGATAAGCAGGTACATAAGCATGGCGGTGCTCCAGCCGGTGTGGCAGCGCCCTCCTCCGCTGGGGGAGCTGCTCGCGCTGCAGGCGCAGCTCCTGGAGGTGGTGGAGACCAGGATAATACCCCAGACCCACAAGGTGCTCGGGATGAGGTGAGGAGATGAAGCTGGGCGTGGTTGAGTACTTCGATGCGGCGCACTATCTGCCTGAGCACAGGAGCTGCGGCAGAATGCACGGGCACACTTATAAAGTTGAGCTCGTGCTTGAGGGCGAGCCGAAGGAGGGTATAATCATGGACTTCGCAGAGGTAAAGGCGGCTCTCCGCGAGGTGCTCGCGGAGTACGACCACCGCGTGCTCAACGAGCTTCTGGAGTACCCCAGCGCCGAGAACATATGCATAAGCATATACGAGAAGCTGAAGGCAAAGCTGGGCTTCCCCATAAGGGTGCGCCTGTGGGAGGGCGAGGGCAAGTGGGTGGAGGTGGGAGACTGAGTGCAGGCGGTAATCCTCGCCGGCGGAGAGGGCAAGAGGCTGCGCCCCTTCACAGGTGCTGTGCCAAAGGCGCTTTTGCCGGTGGCAGGAAAGGCGGTTATCCTGCATCAGCTCGAGGCCCTGCGCGGCGCCGGCGTTGAGGAGCTTGTGGTTGTTACCGGCAGGCTGGGGGAGAAGATAGAGCACTTCCTGCGCTCTCACGGGATAGAGGCGAGGTTCATAGCCCAGCCTGCACCCCTCGGCTCGGCGCATGCGCTCAGCCTTGCGCTTCCATACCTGAAGGGCGACTTCATAGCCCTCGCCTGCGACTACGTATTTCCCGCGGAGCACCTGGCTGAGCTTCTGCGGGTGCACCGCTCCACCCGCGCGAGGGCGACGCTGAGCTTGAAGCGCATGCGCAGGGAGGAGATAAAGGAGGCGAGCACGGTGCTCCTCCAGGGGGATAGAGTGGTTAAGATAGTGGAGAAGCCCCGCGATGAGGAGATACTCAGCGAGGTCGCGGCAGCTCCGCTTTACGTCTTCGGCGAGGAGGCGAAGCGCTTTATCGCAAGCGCAAAGCTCTCCCCGCGGGGCGAGTACGAAATCGCTGAGGCGATTCAGGAGATGATCAACTCTGGCCTCGAGGTCAGGGGCGTGCTCACGCAGCGCTGGGCGCACCTCTCGCGCTGGCGGGACCTGCTCAGGCTCAACTTCCCCTACCTCGAGGAGTACCTCTAATACTCCAGCCTGTCGAGCATCTCGCGGAGTTTCTCCAGCCTGGCGGAGAAGCGCTCCCATTCCTCCAGGTTTATCTGCTCGGGCAGCGAGTCGGAGAAGTTCAGCCTCAGGAAGTGGCTGTAGTGCTGGTGGTACTCTAAGGCCAAGTCAAAGTAGCACATCTCCAGCTTCCTGGGCGGCTGGTAGAGCAGCTTTATGTCCTCCTCGAGCTGAGAGGCAAGGCTTTGAATCTCCGCAAGAATCCGCCGGGCAACGCGCTGCCATTCAATGTCGCGAGCACTTCTCCGGCTGAGCTGCTCCTCCAGTAGGACGCGCTTCACCTCTGCACTGGGGTCTGCCTCAAAGGCAGGACCCTGGACAAAGGCCTCGCGGCCGAGGGCGCTCTCCCCGGGGAGCAGCGCCAGGAGCTGGCGCTCCTCCGCAAGCTTCAGAAGGTTGTTCTCCAGCGTTTCCCTCCTCAGCTCACCTTTTATTCGCAGGATTACCTTTTCCGCCTCTTCGGGAGAAAAAAGGAAGAGCTCCTTTGCTATCGCCAAGATGAGGTGCCTCATGTTTTTATTGTCTCGAGCTCGCTGGAGATGTTCCAGATTATCGTCCTCGCGTGCAGGGGCAGGTTCCTGTCGTTGCTAATCTCCTCCAGGATGTAGATTGCGGAGCTCACCCTTACCCCTAAATCCTCTTTTTCATTAAGCAGCGTGTTCTTCGCCTCCTCGGCGGCGCGGCGGATATTGCGGGGTATTGAGGTGTCCTCAATTACCTGGTTCAGAACTTCGCAAATCTGTTTTACCTTTTCCTCGTGTTCCATGTAATCACCTCCAAAAAGGCGGAAAAGCAACTCGCAGCAGGTCACTACCTTATATATTTTTTACGTTATAAAAAATTACTGGTAGTATGGAAAAGGAGGATACGATAAAGAAGATGGCGGAGCTGCTCCTGGCAAGAGCAACCATGCTCGCCTACCACTGCCCCCGCTGCTCTGCACCGCTCTTTGAGAAGGAAGGCAAGGTGCTGTGCCCCAACTGCGGCGAGGTAAAGGTGGTGCGCGAGGGGGAGGAGGAGCAGGCCGCACCCCAAGCCGAGGCAGAGCCTGCCCATAGAAAAGGTGATGAGATACTTGCCGAAAAGAGGGAGGAGCTGCTGCAGCGCTTGAAGGATGAGAGGGACCTTAGAGCTATACTCGACCTGCTGGAGGCGGTGAGGAGGATAGACGAGATACTGATGAGGTAGTCCGGACAGTGCGCCGCCTTTTAGACGTTATCCGGTGCTATTAAAGTGATGATAGGTATCACCGCTCTGGTGCCGGCAGAGGTTATATACTCCTGCGGTGAGGCAGCGCTGGACCTGAACAATCTCGTGCCGGGCTCAAAGCTCGAGCCTGAGGATAAACTGTGCGCCTGGACCGCGATATGGCGGGAGCTTGTGCTTCGTGAAGAAGTCAAAATAGACAAGCTTGTGGTCGTCGCAGGCGGCGACTGTTACAACGCTCTGGTAGAGGGCGAGAAGCTGGAGCTTGCGGGCAAGCCCACTCACTACTTCTCCTACCCGTTTGACGGCAGCGCGGAGGCGATGAGGCAGCAGCTTGAGGCGCTTGCTGAATTTCTCGGCGGCATCCGCAGGGAGGCCTTTGACGAGGTGGCTGAGCTCAAGAAGCTTGCCCTCGAGGTGCATGAGATGCGGTGTGATGGCGAGCTGAGCGCAGAGCGGGGTTTTCTGATAGAAGTCTCCGGAAGTGACCTGATGGGCAGCCTGGAGAAGTACCGCTCCGCTCTGGAAGGCGCGGAAGAGGAGGATGTGGACTACGACTACCGCGTCGCCCTGCTCGGAATCCCTCCTATTTATCCAGACTTCCACGCCTTCCTTCAGAAGCTCGGAATGCACGTGGTCTTCGATGAAATGCCTTTTGAATTCATCCGCCATTCCGGAAGGAGTCTTAAAGAGGTGGCCAAAAGCTACGCGGGATATACCTTCGCGGGCCACATTGCGCATCGGCTTAGCTTTCTGGAATCCCAGCTGAGGCGTCATGCCATTGATGCGGTAATCCACTTCCAGCAGTTTGCCTGCCATCACAAGCTGGAGGACCGCCTGCTCCGAGAACATCTGCACGAGAAGCATGGGTATCCCTACATAACCATAGAAGCAGACCTCCCATCTCCAACACCGCAGCAGGCAAGGCTGCGCCTGGAGGCTTTTGCAGAGCGCCTCAGGGAGGTGGTGTAGTGCTGATAGGCCTGGATGTGGGCTCAAGGGCTGCGAAGGCAGCCTACTACACCGGCGACGGCTACGAGTACCGCATTGTGAGCTCTCAGAGCTGGGAGGACCTGCTGAGGGGAAAGGAGGGGGTGGTGGTCTCAACGGGATACTTCCGCAAGCGGGTTCCGCATGACTTCAATGTGACAGAGATAACCACAGCCATCTACGGGGTGAGGCACTTTGTTAAGCGCAGGGTTGATGTGATAGTGGACATAGGGGGTCAGGACACGAAGGTTATAGATGTGAGGAGGAACGACTTCAGGATGAACGACAAATGCAGCGCGGGCACCGGTACCTTCCTGGAGTACATCGCAAGCTACTTCGCCCTGGATGTGGCAGAGCTGGCGAAGCTGCACAGCATGGCAAGGTGTGCGGCACCCATAAACTCAACCTGCAGCGTCTTCGCCCAGAGTGAGGTGGTCTCCAGGCTTGTTGAGGGGTACACGAAGGAGGAGATTATCCGCGGAGTGCACCATGCCTTTGCGAGGAGAATTGCCCGGATGGTTCCCCCACATGCCCGGCACATTGCTGTTATAGGAGGGACAGCAAAAAACGCGGGAGTTGTGGATGCACTTGGCAGGGAGCTTGGGGTAAGGGTGTTCGTGCCAGATGAGCCACAGGTGGTCAATGCTGTGGGCGCTGTGGAGTACTACCTTTCCCGGGAGGGGGAGCACTGAAGATTTACCTGATTCCGATGGGAGACGTTAGCAGGCGCATTCTGGAGCGTATTGGGGATGAGATAGAAACCCGTCTCGGAGTAGAGTGCATTCTCTGTGCCGGAGCAGAGCTGCCAGCCGCGGGATACCACGTCATCAGGGGACAGTATTCCGGGGAGGTTCTGCTCAGGGAGCTTGAAAAAAAGTACCGTGTGGAAGCAGGGTGCAAACATCTCGGTGTTGTGGATGTGGACCTGTACGCAGGCAGGCTCAATTTTATCTTCGGAATCGCCCAGGTGGGCGGTGACTTTGCAGCAATATCGCTTTACAGACTGAAGTATGGTGCTGGAGAAGAGCTTCTGCTTGAGCGCGCTTTGAAGGAGGCTCTGCACGAGCTGGGGCACACCTTTGGTTTTGGACACTGTCCCCGCAGGAAGTGTGTTATGTCCT
>WANX01000057.1 GCA_015521565.1 Candidatus Hydrothermarchaeota archaeon | reverse complement strand
TTCACACCGCTCCACCGCGCCGACAACCTCGCCGAGGTTCTGGGCTTAAAGGAGCTCTACATAAAGAACGACTCCGTCAATCCGACCTTCTCCTTCAAGGACCGCGTTGTTAGCGTGGCTGTGAGTAAGGCGATGGAGTTCGGCTTCGACACCGTGGGCTGCGCCTCCACGGGCAACCTGGCGAACAGCGTCGCGGCGCATGCGGCGAAGGCGAGGCTGAGCTGCTACATCTTTGTCCCAGCGAACCTGAACCTGGGAAAGATAATCCAGACCCTGGCCTATGAGCCTAACCTTATAGCGGTGGAGGGCAACTACGACGATGTAAACCGCCTGTGCACAGAGATCGCGGGCTACTACAACTGGGGCTTTGTGAACATAAACCTCCGGCCCTTCTATGCCGAGGGCTCAAAGACCCTGGGCTACGAGGTGGCAGAGCAGCTCGGCTGGCGCGCTCCAGAGCGCGCGATTGTACCCGTGGCCAGCGGCTCGCTTCTAACGAAGATATACAAGGGACTGAAGGAGCTCGAGATTCTTGGATTAATAGAAAGCGCGGAAACGCGCATCACGGCGGCGCAGAGCGAGGGCTGCTCCCCCGTTACCACGGCCTTCCGCACCGGCGAGCCCATAAAGCCTGTGAAGCCTGAGACCATAGAGAAGAGCCTCGCCATAGGCAACCCCGCCGACGGGCACTATGCGCTCAAGGTGATCAGGGAGAGCGGGGGCACCGCGGGCGCTGCGAGCGACCCCGAGATTATAGAGGGGATAAAGCTGCTCGCAAGGACGGAGGGGATATTCACCGAGACTGCAGGCGGCGTGGTAATAGCCACGCTCAGAAACCTCATCGAGGCGGGAGAAATAGACCGCGACGAGAGTGTGGTCGCCTACATCACCGGCAACGGGCTCAAAACGCAGGACGTGCTCGCAGACTACCTGGCAAAGCCTCCGGTGATAGAACCCGACCTGGACGCCTTCCGGGAGCTGGTTGAGAAGAAGCAGGAGGTGGTAGCGTGGTAACCGTTAGGCTTGCGACGCCGCTCAGAAAGTTCAGCGACGGCAAGCCCGAGATAAAGGTTACCGGCAGCACAATACGCGAGGTTATAGAGAACATAGACAGAGCCAAGCCCGGCTTCAAGGAGCGCGTGCTGGAGAACAACGAGATAAAGCAGTTCATAAACATCTTCCACAACAACGAGGACGTGCGCTTCAAGCAGGGGCTGGACACGCGGGTTGAGGAGGACGACGTGATAAGCATCCTGCCCGCCGTATCCGGAGGCTGAGCCGTGATAATATACTCACCGCGCAAGGTGGAGCGCTTCTCCTGCGTCTACCGGGAGTGCGGAGCTAAGTGCTGCGTCGAGGGAAGGGTGATTACGGCGCAGGGGATAAGGCGAATATCAAAGGCAACCGGCAAGGCACCCGAGGAGTTCGCGGTGCTCAAGCCCGAGAGGGGGCTCTTCCGCCTCAGGGGAAGAGCGGGGAAGTGCATCTTCCTGCGCGAAGACCTGAGCTGCGAGCTCCACGAACTCGGGGTTAAGCCCCTCTCCTGCAGGATGTACCCCTTCCTGTTCGACGGCATAATCTATGCGGACGAGCTGGTGCTCAGGCTGAGGTGCGCCGACGAGTGCCCGGGCATAGGCAGGGGCGACGCCCTGGGTGAGGACTTTGAGCTGCGCATTGAAGCACTTGGCAACCAGTTCGTGAGGGAGATTAAGGACTACCTGAAGGAGAGTGCAGAGCATGAACCTTAATGAGATAAAGCGCTATTCGAGGCAGCTCATTCTGCCCGACTTCGGCACGAAGGAGCAGGGCAGGCTGAAGAGGGCAAGGGTGGCTGTAACCGGGGCTGGCGGCCTGGGCTGCCCGATTTCGACCTACCTGACGCTCGCCGGCGTGGGCGAAATCCACATCATCGACTTCGACCGCGTTGAGCTCAGCAACTTAAACAGGCAGTTCCTCTACACCCCCGCAGATGCGGGCAGGCAGAAGGCGGAGGTGGCGGCGAAGCGCCTGGCGGAGATAAACCCGGAGATAAAGGTGGAGGGGATAACCGAGAAGATAACCTACGACAACGCCTTCGAGCTTTTAAAGGGCTACGACGCCATCGTCGACGGAACCGACAACTTCGCGGTGCGCTACGCGGTAAACGACGCCGCCGTGGTTAACCGCGTGCCCCTCTTTCATGGTGCCGCGCTGATGTACGAGGGCAGGGCGATGAGCATCATCCCCCGCGAGACCGCCTGCTTCAGGTGCGTCTTCCCGGAGCCTCCGCCTGCGGGCATGATACCCACCTGCCGCGAAGCCGGCATTCTGGGCTCTGTGGTGGGCATCGTGGGAGCAATCCAGGCGAGTGAGGCGATACGCTACCTCGCGGGTCTGGAGATAGGGCTGAAGAACCGCCTGCTCATAATAAACGCCGACGAGATGCGTTTCGAGAAGGTGCGCATCGCCAGAAGCAGCGACTGCACAGCCTGCGGCGAGCGGTTCGTGCCCAAGCCTGTGGAAGAGGTGTGCGCAGTGGCGGAGGAGGTTGAGGAGTGATGGAGGTTCTCGACCTGCGCGGCGAGAAGTGCCCAGACACCTTCGTGTACACAAAGATTAAGGCGGAAGAGATGGGCTACTCCGGCGGAGGAAAGCTCAAGGTGATAGTGGACTACCCGCCCGCGGTGGAGAGCATACCCCGGAGCCTTGCAGAGGAGGGAAGAGGGTACAAGGTTTTAGAGGTTAAGCATCTGGGCGGGAGGACGTACGAGATTTACATAGAAGTTCCCGCCTTTGAGGAGTAAGCATGGAGAGGATACGCGCCTACTTCGGAAGCAGGTACCACCTGGTAGGGGTGAAGCTGTTCAGGGAGATTCCGGAAGGCTATCCCACGCCGGCAAAGCCCGGAAAGTTCTGCGAGTTTGTGAGGCGCGCCGCAATGGGTGAGGTCATACTCATGCGCGCTGAGGATGAAGAATGCCATCAGTCGCTCATAGCTCTCGGCTTTCAGGAGCCCAGATTTGTGGACCTCCAGCCGCGCATAGAGCCTGCCAACACGAAGGCGGTGCTTATCGCTCCTGTGGAGGAGGTTGAGGATCCGGACGTTGTACTCATGATAGCCACGCCGCGTCAGGTGATGGAGGCGGCGGCGATGCTGCACGGCATAGAGGCGAAGTTCGCGGGCGAGATTGCGGTGTGCGGCGAGGTGATTGCACAGCCGATTAAGACGCAAAAGGCGAACGTCACCTTCCTGTGCGGCGGCGCGAGGATGTTCGCAGACTACAAGGACAGCGAGGTAATACTGGGTGCGCCTCCCGGGGTCTTCAGGGAGCTTGAGGCGAGGGTTAAGGCACTTGAGAAGAGCTGCGGGGCGCTTTGCGGCTGCCGAACAAGCGACCTGCCGCAGCACGTGGTGCAGGTGTTCTCAGAGCTGGGCTTTGAGCGCGGCATAGACTACTTCTTCGGCAGGGTGGACTCGCAGAATGTGCGCATTTACCTCAACAAGGACACCGAGGGCAGGGTGAAGTACATAACGGTGCACCTCCCGATCAGGGGCGAGGTGGAGCCTCCTCCGGGATTTGAGGCGCGCAGGCGAGGTGCCTGGACGGACCTCTACGCCACCTTCAAGGACGGCGAGGGCTTCGAGCTTGCCACCGGCAGGGGCGTGAAGGAGCTCATCCAGGAGCTGGTGGAGAAGGTCAGAGGCGGCTGAGCTTACCAAAAAGTTTATTAATAATTATAAATAATGACAATTTGTCTTTCAGAGGTTACTCCAGACGGTGGTGTTGCCCCCAGGCATCGCCCGCAACCATCAAGGAGGATAGAGCATGGCTGAAAAAAAAGCGGAGCGCAAGGCCGAGAGAGAGGAGGAAGAGCCCAGGATTGGCGTTTATGTGTGTCACTGTGGTGTGAACATCGCCGGTGTGGTGGACGTAAAGGAAGTTGCCGAGTATGCGAGCAAGTTAAAGAATGTGGTTATTGCGAGGGACTACAAGTACATGTGCGCAGACCCCGGGCAGCAGCTGATTAAGGACGACATAAAGGAGCACAAGCTCAACCGGATCGTCGTCGCGGCGTGCTCGCCCAGAATGCATGAGCCCACCTTCCGCCGTGCGCTTGAAGAGGCGGGGCTAAATCCCTTCCTCTTTGAGCAGGCAAACATACGGGAGCACAACTCCTGGGTGCACATGAAGCAGCCAAAGGAGGCGACGGAGAAGGCGAAGGATTTAACGCGCATGGCAGTTGCAAGGGCGCGCCGGCTGGAGCCCCAGCAGAAGCCGAAGGTTAAGGTGGAGAGGGCTGCGCTTGTGATAGGCGGCGGCGTCGCTGGCATACAGAGCGCTTTGGACCTTGCGGACATGGGCTTCAAGGTCTACCTGGTGGAGAAGACCCCAAGCCTGGGCGGTAAAATGGCCCAGCTGGACAAGACCTTCCCCACCATGGACTGCTCCGCGTGCATTCTCACGCCCAAGATGGTGGACGCCGCGAGGCACGAGAACATAGAGATTATAACCTACGCCGAGGTGGAGGAGGTCGACGGCTTCATAGGCAACTTTACGGTTAAGATAAGGAAGCGCGCCAAGCAGGTGCTCGAGGATAAGTGCACGGGCTGCGGCCTGTGCGCTGAGGCGTGCCCGGTGGAGGTGCCCAACGAGTTCGACCAGGGGCTGGGTGTAAGAAAGGCGATATACGTGCCCTTCCCCCAGGCGGTGCCGCTGGTTTATACGATAGACGACGAAGCCTGCCTGGGCTGCGGAATGTGCGAGGCTGTGTGCGGCCCCGAGGCGATAGACTACGACCAGAAGGATGAGGTTCTCGAGCTCAAGGTGGGCACGATTATCGTGGCCACGGGCTTCGACCAGTTCGACGCCACGCGCAAGCCCGAGTACGGCTACGGGCGCTACGAGAATGTTATCACTGGCCTGGAGTACGAGCGTCTGGTGAATGCCAGCGGCCCCACGGGGGGCAAGCTTCTGCGCCCGAGCGACGGCAAGGAGCCCCACAGAATAGGCTTCATCCTGTGCGTGGGCTCGAGAGACGCGAAGGTGGGCAACCCCTACTGCTCCCGCGTTTGCTGCATGTACTCCATAAAGAACGCCAGGCTCTATAAGGAGAAGCACCCCGAGGCTGAGGTTTACATCTTCTACATGGACATACGCGCCTACGGCAAGGGCTACGAGGAGTTCTACCGCCAGGCGCAGGAGGAGTACGGAATAAAGTTCATCCGTGGCAGGCCGGGAGAGGTTGTGGAGGACCCGAAGACAAAGAACCTGCTGGTTAGAGTTGAAGACACACTGCTCGGCCTGCCTCTGGAGGTGGAGCTGGACCTGGTTGTGCTCGCCGCGGGCATGGAGCCTGCGCGGGACAGCGACAAGGTCCAGCGCCTGCTGAGGCTGAGCAGGAGCGCCGACGGCTTCTTCGCTGAGGCGCATCCGAAGCTCCGCCCTGTGGACACGCTCACCGACGGGATCTACCTCGCCGGCACCTGCCAGGGGCCGAAGGACATACCCGACACCGTCTCGCAGGCGAGCGCAGCAGCAGCCAGAGCCGCTATACCCATGGCGAAGGGCGAGGTGGAGACTGAGCCGATTGTGGCCTTCGTGCGCAAGGAGCTTTGCATAGGGTGCAGGATATGCGAGCGCACCTGTGATTTTGGAGTCATAACCATGGTTGACCGCAAGGCTCAGGTGAACGAGGCCATCTGCAAGGGCTGCGGAGCCTGTGCAGCGGCCTGCCCGACGGGGGCGATGCAGATACGCCACTTCACCGACGAGCAGATATATGCGATGATCGAAGCCGCGCTGCGAGAGGAGGCTGAAGAGGGCGGCAGGGAGGAGGTAAAGGCAGAGGCCAGGTGATGGCGATGGCAGAGTTTGAACCCAAGATAGTGGCTTTTATGTGCAACTGGTGCTCCTACGCTGGAGGAGACCTCGCTGGTACTTCGCGCCTGCAGTACCCGCCCAACGCGAGAATTATCCGCCTGATGTGCACCGCCCGCCTTGACCCGGCGTTTGTGCTCAAGGCCTTCGCCGAGGGTGCGGACGGCGTGCTTGTGGCGGGCTGCCACATAGGCGACTGCCACTACGTGAGCGGGAATCTCAAAGCGGAGAAGCGCGTTAAGATGCTCAAGAAGCTCCTTCCTGAGCTTGGCATTGAGCCCGAGCGCCTGATGCTGCGCTGGATCTCGGCCGCCGAGGGCGAGCGCTTCGCAAACACCATGAAGGAGTTTATAGCGCGGGTTAAGAAGCTGGGCCCGAGTCCGCTGAGCGTTAGCGCGCGGGGGTAGCTTCTTTTTTATTTTTCGCATTTAGCGGTATTTCAGCGGGTTTTCCTCATAAGGTACAGCGACAGCAGCAGTATAGTCAGAGCTGCCGGCAGAAGTGGATTAACTCCTCCGCCACCGTTATTCGGGCCTCCAATCCGTGTTATTCTGACAACCTTCTCCTTCTCGAGGTCAACAAAAACAACAAAATTTTCCCCCTCTGCCTCAATTCTCACCACAGCTCCGAGTTTGTGGGTCTCATTGTGCCACACGCCCGTATCAAATCTGTAGTTCTTCCCTGTTATAATTTCAAGAACCCCGGGGTCGCTGAGGGCGATTTTTTTAGCTCTTGTCTTTTCATCCTCTGTCAGATTAGGAATCTGCGGAGCTTCTATTTTTTTGAAGATCTTGGGCTGAGCTTCGGCTTTATAGTCCCCCGCTGCCTGTGCGATGCCTGCTAAAATCATTAGTAGCATCACTACCTCACCAATATTCCTCACAGCTCCCCCTCCAGTTTTAGAATTGCGACCGAAGCTGCCAGAAGCAAAAGGTATGCCACAGCCCCCATACCAATCCATCCCCACCATGGCGTGTCGGTCGCTCCCGTCACCGCCTTCCCGGCTCCATAGATGCTCGCGATAGCTGGATGAGGCAGCATTACGAGTCTGAAAAGTTTCCATCCTTCGAGACCCAGCTTCGTGGAAGCCACCGCAAGCATGAAGAGGGAGGCAACCATCCCCAAAACTGTGATATAGACCATAGAAGGGGTTTGAAACACGGGAAAAATAACCCCAAGGGGCGCCACTGTAAGGTGGAGCACAGGATACACCCACCCGGGAATGAGATGTGCCCTGGCTGCAAATAAAAGGAGGTGGTACAGCAGGAATAGCAGAGAGTATGTTGCTACCCACCTCACTATCCCTCTCCTGAGCGAACTGCCAATCTGCATGTAGCGTTGATTTTTACAATGTCTATTAGCTGGTTCCCTCTTGTTGCCAAGGCACGCCGTCAGGAGCAGAGCCGCCATAAGGCCGATTGAGATTTTCTTCTTAAGCGCAAGCACCATCTGCCTCAACTTCAGAGCTTCGACCCGCTTCATTTAACCTGCTACAGGTAGAACTCCATGTACAGCGCGCCCGGAAAGCTCAGGGACTTCCAGTCCTCCTGGGTTATGGTCTTTGTCTGTGGAGCATACCCCGGGGCGCTTACCTTTACGGTATAGTTCCTGTACCCGAAGAAGGACCTGTCGAAGTAGTAGTAGGGGAGGTCGAATCCCGCTGGCTTGTACCGGTTGTTTTCTGAGTCCACCAGGACAACCTCTGCGTTTTCGATTGCTCTATTGTCCTTAGCGTCAAACACAGCTACCTGGATGGTGTGCCTCGGCGAGGGGTGCTGCTCCACTTTTATCTCCCAGTCTATGTTGTCGGCATCAACCAGCAGCTTTATCCTGCCCCCGTAGAAGAAGTGCTCCCCGCGGAAAAAGCCGGAAAAGTTTACAGAGGTGTCGAGGCTCCTAACCTCCTCGTACGTGGCTGAGAAAACCCGGGTGCATATCCCGTCTTCCTGCCCGCAGAAGGTCCCGTCCAGATTGCTGTCCTGCTGGATTTCCAGGAAAAAGCCGCATGCAGCACAATCCGTGGAGGTTTTTATGTGGAAGGTAAGAGTCCCCTCAACCACATCAACCGGCCCGAGGGTGGCGTCCCCGCTCCCGCTAAAGAGCAGAGGTTCTCTGTTTTGAGATGGTGGAGCAGAGGGAGGCAGCTTCTCCAGGGGTTCCTGCTCAGCAGGCGTATTCTTCTCCCCACCTCCGAGACACCCCGAAGCCAGGATTAAAACTGTAATAAAACCGATTAAGATTTTACTCCCAGCCGCTTGCAACATTAGCTGCAACTCCAGGGTTATTTTTAACTTCCTTTAATTTAAACATTTCGCTGCCGATAACACAAACCTTTATAAGTTTTGCAAATAAATAGCTGGCATGCAGAGGTTTCTTCCTGTGCTCGCGCTCATCCTCCTCGCGGGCTGCCTCTCAGGAGAGAGCGTAAAGACTGAGAAAGCCCAGGGGCAGGCGGAGGTAATACCCACACCCACCTCGCGACCGGCGCAGCTGTTCGAGGACAGCTTCTGGTATGAGAAGCTCGGTGATGCTAAGCGCGACGAGCTCAGCGACAGGGCGATGCTCACCCTCCAGCTTGCGGCCGAGCAGGGTGTCGCCCTGGCGATAGACATGTGGACGATGCCTGTCTACTTCGCAGGCGAAGGGACGCCGCGCTATGAGGTCCCCCTTCTCATAGACTGGACGCCGCTTCCGCAGATGGCTCTCAGGGATGTGCCCATCCCCGAGAATGCCAGGGAAGACCCCGCAACCGCTGCGGGTGACCTGGAGAGTATATTGCTGCTCGGCAGGGAGGCGGAGCTGGGGGATGCGAGCCTCGTCATAATAGACACCACCACTGAGCCCTGGACCGAGATTGACCTGTGGCAGGCGCGCCAGGTGGACGAAAGCGGAAGGAGGGTGAGGGGGGAGGAGAGGAAGGGCGCGAGGTGGGTGGCGAGCTGGGCCAACTTCATCTCCCTGGAGAGCGAGGGCATATTCAGGTGCGGCCTCTCCGGGCGGGGAAGCGGCGCGGCCTACCTGGCTGGCATGATATGGCCCGGGGAGCTTGAGAAGGGCATAGACCACAAGCTGGCGGTGGCGCTGCCCTTCAACAAAGCGGGTGTGGTGCTGGAGCCCTTCACAGAGACCGACGGCTTCCTCACAGATGAGGAGATGGCGCGGATATACGAGGAGGAGACGGGAAAGAGGGGGGATGCGGTTGCAATTCCGGAGGGAGCGGTGCTCCGCCTTGACCCTGGCATAGATTTAGACTCCTGGATCGTTAAAGACCCCGAGACGGGGGAGAGCAGAAGGCTGAAGCCCTACGAGAAGGTCATTGCCAGGGCGCTGCAGGAGTACGGGGCGGTGAACATAGACAATTCGATGGTCGGAATACAGCTCTACGCCATAAACAGCATAAGCTATGAGGAGGACCCCTACCTGCCGGTGGTGGGGGAGAGGAACGAGTTCGGTGCGGTGATGCTTCCGGAGGAGCTCTTCACCGAGATGTACCTGGTGGAGATGGCGGAGCCCGCGCAGGTAAGATGGGGGCTCACAAAAGAGCAGTGGAGCAGGTACAGCTGCGGCGGCGGGGCGTGCAGCCCGCCTGCATACCTGGTGTGCGGGTAGGGCCTTACTATTAATTTCCGACGGCTGCTTTCACCCTTGCGGTAATGGAGCCTGAAAGCCTGCTCAAGCGCTGCATGCGCTGCGGCTTCTGCAGGGCGAGCTGCCCGGTGTTTGAGGAGACCAAGAACGAGGGTAGCGTCGCGAGGGGCAAGCTTCAGACGCTGCTCGCCCTGCTCGAGGGCGAGGTCCCGGCCAGCGAAAAGGCGCTTCTGCGCGTTTTTGAGTGCACCACCTGCGACGCGTGCGCGCAGGCATGCCCCGCCGGCGTCGAGGTGGGCAGCGCAATCCTGGCCGCGAGGAGGCGCTACCTCGCCAAGCTCGAGCTGCCGGTGCACGAGTGGAAGGTGGAGGTTACCCGCGAGATGGGCAACCCCTTCGGCGAGGTTATGCGCGCCAGCGAGGGCGAAGCGAGTACCGCCTACTTCCCGGGCTGCACCACCCAGTTCCGCGCAGGGGAGATAGAGCAGGCGGCGGTTGGGCTTCTCCGCAGGATTCTCGGCGATTTTAGCGTGGTAAGGGACTTCTGCTGCGGCGCGCCGCTGCTCACCTTCGGCTCCGCCTGGGAGGATTTCATCGCGAGGAACAGGGCGAAGCTGGAGGAGCAGGGGGTTGAGAGGCTGATTGTAACCTGCCCCGGGTGCTACAACACCCTGAGGAAGCACTACCGCATTGAGGTGGTGCACCTCTCAGCGCTGCTTCTGGAGAGCCTGGAGGAGCTCACCTTTAGCCCGCTAAGCGCGAGGGTGGCCTACCACGACCCCTGTCACCTGACGAGGGGGGCGAATATCTACGAGGAGCCCAGGCGGCTGCTGGAGGCTGTGCCTGAGCTTGAGCTCCGCGAGCTGGAGCACACCCGCCTCGACACAAGGTGCTGCGGCGCCGGCGGCGGCTTCCCCCTCGCCTTTCCGGAGCTGAGCGCTTCGCTGGGGAAGAGGCGCCTGGCTGAGGCGAAGCGCGCCAAGGCTGAGGTGCTCACCACCTTCTGCCCCAGCTGCTACCTGCACCTGCGCACCCTCGCGGGGGAAGATTTAATAGTGAAGGACCTGACCGTGCTGCTCGCGGAAGACTGAAGCTGAGTTTTGGAGAGAACGTGGCTGGGCAGAGGTCTGCTGAGTGGTGAGCTGAGCAAGGTCCCAGCTGAGAATTTAACCCTGGAAAGACTCCCGAAAGCCTTTTTATGCCCCGGAAGGAATAAATACTCATGACAAAGCTCCGCGAGAAGCAGCGCTTCGTGCTGGACACCACCGCTCTGACGAGTGTTGAGCTGCGCTCCCAGGGGGAGAGGCTGTGCGAGGCTATAAAGCGTATGCTGAGCTTGATAGCAGAGGCGCGGATAAAGCTCAACATCTCCTGCCACATCCCCTTCCCCACGGTTTATGATGAGCTGGTGCAGTTCATGAAGCGCTACGACTGCGACGCCGAGCTCTTCGTAGAGGTGGACACCTGGCTGGTGAAGAAGACACCAAATCGCTTTGAGGTGAAGATACCCGCCGAGGTTTTCTACGAGTACGTCAAGGACATGCGGGAGCGCATGAGCCGCGGGATGAAGATAGCGGAGAGCAGCATCTGGCTCAGCGCGAGCGAGGCGATAAACCTGACGCTTAAGAACGTGGACAGGGAGACAATAAAGCGTGAGTCCACCGGATACATAATAAAGGACTTCCGCGCAAAGTACCGCAATGCGCTGCGCTACGGAACCCTCGATAGCGCACCCGACCTGGATGTACTCCTTCTTGCCAAGGAGATGGACGCCGGCGTCGTGGCCAGCGACGAGGGCATAAAAAAGTGGGCGGAGCGCCTCGGTCTGCGCTTCGTTGAGGGAGCAAGCTTCCCCAAAATGCTTACAGAATATCTGAGGCACGTGGGGTAGAAAATTTTTCGCAGGAAGAGGTTCGGACCATGATGCCGGTGCTCCATTACCTGGGCACAATTACCCTGAGCATGGGTCTGCTGCTCCTGCTCCCGAGCATGGCGGCTGTTATCCTCGACGAGTACAGCGTCGCACCCGCCTTTCTTGCACCTGCGGCGGTATGCATTCTCGTCGGCCTAATTCTTCAGAAACTTGTCCCCAGAAAGGAACTGGACCTGCGCCTGGCCTTCATAATATCTGCTCTGGGCTGGCTGCTGATAGCGCTCATTGGCAGCCTGCCCTATATCCTTGCCTCATCTGCAAGCTTCCTGGATGCTTACTTTGAGGCAATGGCAGGCTTCACCACAACCGGCATAAGTGTGCTCACCCCGAGCGAGCTGCCTCGCAGCGTAATATTCTGGCGCAGCTTGACAGAATGGGTGGGCGGTGTGGGTATAGTGGTACTCTTCCTGGCGATCTTCGCCCCCACCAACGTGGCGGCGAAGCTCTACGTCGCCGAGGCGAGAAGCGAGCGCCTTGAGCCGAGCATGGCGAGGACGGCGCGCAAGATATTCTACATCTACTCCTACCTCACCCTTGCCGCCATACTTGCGCTCTACCTCAGCGGAGCCCCCGTATTCGAGGCGGTCAATCATGCTCTCACTGCGATTTCTTCTGGCGGTTTCTCGCCCAATGACGACAGCTACATGAATGAGCCTGCTCAGCTGAAGCTTGTCACAATGCTCTTCATGCTCCTCGGCGGCATAAGCTTTGCGCTGCACCAGCGCTGGATGGAAGGTGATTTCAGAAGGTTCTTCAGCAACATAGAGGTGCGGGCGATTTTCGCAATAGTCGCAGTATTCTCGCTGCTCCTCTACCTGGACGGCGTTCCGGCAGTAGATGCGCTATTTACCACCATCTCCGCCCTGACCACCACAGGTTTTACAAGTATAGACGTGGGCTCGCTGAGCGAGCTTTCCCAGTACTACCTGCTGCTCCTCCTAAACATCGGCGGCGGCTATGGTTCGACGGCGGGCGGGCTCAAGGTGATAAGGTTTGTAATAATCATCAAAGCCATAGAGTGGTTCATCCGCAAGATAACCTCCCCCCGCAGGCGGGTAGTACCCTTCAAGGTGCAGGACAAGGTGTTCAGCGAGGAGGAGGTCTTCTCCACACTGCTCTTCGCTCTCCTCTACCTCTTCTTCCTGGCGGTGGGCACCTTTATCTTCATCTACCTGGGGCACGACCTGATGGAGGCGCTGTTCATGATATCCTCAGCACAGGGCAACAACGGCCTGGTGGTGCTCACCGAGTACACCAACGTGGAGAAGGTTGTGATGCTCTTCCACATGTGGATAGGCAGGCTGGAAATTATCCCGGTGCTCACTCTGCTAACAGCCCTGAGGAGGAGTTAGGACTTCTCCTTTATCAGGTTTGCCACCTTCTCAACCACACCCGTCTTCGCCAGGATGGTTAGCCTGTCTCCAGCTCTGAGCACAGTACTTCCCCGGGGAATAATAAGCTCACCGTTGCGGTGTATCGCCGCTATGGTTGAACCCTCGGGCATGCCTATCTCCCGAATCTGCCTGCCCACCACCAGCGCATTCTCCGGTATTTTTATCTCGATAATGTCAGCATCCTGCATGGTGGTGAGCACACTCTTTACTCCGGGACGAATTATCAGGTTGCGTATGTACTTGGCTATCGTTCTGCTCGGGTAGATTATCTGCTCCACCCCAACCTCCTTGAATATCTCCTCGTGCTTGGGATTCTGGGAGAGGGTAATCCGGCGCTGTATTCCGAGCATGCGGGCAAGCTCGCACACCATCAGATTTACTGCGTCGTCGCTTGTGGCACTCACAATCACATCAGCCTTCTCCGCCCCCGCCTCGTTGAGCACGTCTATCTCAGTACCGCTCCCGTTTATCACCAGCGCGTCTATCTCCTCAGCTATTTCCTTCGCCTTGGCCTCATCCTTCTCCACAATTACCACATTGCACCTCTCCTCAATGAGCAGCCTTGCCAGGGCCAGGCCAATCTTCGAAGCACCCACTATTATAACGTACATGCTCACCTTTTCCTTTTCCTCCTCTTCGCCTTTTTAGTTTTTCCAAAGAGGTGCTCCACAATCCTGGCATACGCCGGGCGGGTGACGAGAACCCCTATGGTTACGCCCATTATTGTGGTCAGGGCAAAGCCCTTGAGGGCGGCCATGCCTATCATGAACAGCGGCATCATGGCAGCGACGGTTGTGAACCAGGCAGAGAAGATTATGAAGAACGCCCGCTTTATGCGGGAGCGCATGGAGTACCCCCGCTGCAGAAGCACCTCATCGGTTATCACAATCTGGTCATCCACCCCTGTGCCCACGGCGGCTATTATGCCCGCGATGGCAGGCAGGTCAAGGTCCCAGCGTATAAGTGAGGCGAGGCCCAGGATTATTATCACCTCGCTTATGCCGGTGCCTATTATGGGGAGCACCACTCCAGCCCTGCGGTAGCGCAGGAAGACCACCAGGGCCACGGATACTATGGCAAAGAAGCCCGCAATGGCAGCATTTCTTGCAAACTGCATTCCGAGCTCAGGAGGTACACTGGAGACAGAGATCACCTCCAGCTTTATGGGCAGCGCACCCGAGCGGAGCACCACCTCCACGCTTTTTGCCTCTGCCTCCGCCTCATCGTCGGAGCCGGTCTCCAGCACCAGGTCGCGCGGAGCCTTGCCGGCGACGATAAACTCCTGCCACAGGCTTCCGCCGATGGGTGCGCTGTTGACGAGAACATCGTCCAGGTACATCTCCACCCAGGGCACGCGCGGGTCTCTTGCTAAAGCCTCGAAGTTGGTGACATTTTCCGGAGCTATGCCAGCGTCGCGCAGTGCGAGGAGAGCCACCTCACGGAAGCGCTTCGCTGCCTCTTCGCTGACGGTGAAGGGGACCTGCCACTTTCCAGTGCTGAGGCTCTTGGTGTATGGGGCTATCCGCACCAGTTCTGCACCTGTAAAAGCTGTGCGATTGCCAACCTTCACAACAAGCTTGCCCTGTCTCTCGATGAGCTCTCTCGCCTGCTCCGGGTCTGTGCCAGCGAAGTCGATAATCAGATACTGCTTCCCCCAGGGTGAAATTGAGAAGTCCTTTATTCCAAGACCATTGAGGCGCTTCTCCAGGATTTGCACCACGAGTTCCATGGTTACGGTGCTGCCGTCGGGTGTTACGTAGGGCAGGGGGTGCTCTGTCTTCACCTTGAGCTCGCTTCCACCGCTCAAATCCCAGCCCAGGGAAAGCGGCGGGTCCTGCACATACATGGTGAGCAGCGAAAGCGTCACCAGCGCAAGCAGGAGCTGCACCCTGCGAATTTTAAGTATCTCCTCGTAGCTCATGCCCTCGCTCTCCTCTCCACATACCAGCGGAGTATCCCCACGTTCTGAATCCAGGTGTTGATTATGTCCACCAGCATGCCAATCATTATCACCAGCGCCACGTCGTCCAGCACCTTGGAGTTGGATACAACATACAGGACAAACATTGCAGTGAAGGTGGTGATGCTCATGGTTAAGCCAGTCTCCATGGCGCGCTTTATCCTGGCCACCAGGTCGCCCTCGCGGTGCACCAGCACGCGCGTGGTGAGCAGTATATCCGTATCCACCGAGTAGCCAATAAGCAGGAGAAGCGCCAGCAGCGAGCCCTTGGAGAGCTCAATCCCCAGCAGTGACATCACCGCCAGCGTGACCACAATATCCGAGAAGGCAGAAAGCACAACCGCAAAGCTGGGCACAAAGGTTCTGAACCTGAGGAATATGGTGAGCGCCATAAAGGCAAAGGCGAAAATCATGGCATATATTGCCTGTCTGAAGAAGGCCTCACCCAGAGACGGAGAGATTATGTCGCTGGCCACGCTGTCTTCAGGTATTCCAAAGCCAGAGAGCGCCTTTCTGGCGCGCTTCATCTCTGTGCTGCTCAGAGCGCTGTTTATGAATATCTCAAGTTCTCTGTTGCCGAAGGCATCGCTCACCACGCGGGTTTTTACCTCGTATCCGAGTTCGGCGGCAAGCTGTTCAGCCACTTTCTCTTCCAGTCCTTCGCCCGGGTATGGAGCTATAAGGAGTGTTCCTCCTTTAAAATCTATGCTCATGGGAAGTGTACCCGAGGTGTAGCCGATTACCACCACCGCTATGCCCGCGATGAGCATGGCAACGGGCAGAACCATGAACTTCCTTATGTCCATGGCAAGAAATTCATCAAGCTTTGACATGTTAGGCCTCCGGAAGTAAGAAGGAAATCATAGTCAATAACTCCGTAATTGTATAAAAAGGTTTGGTGGGCAGCATGAGAGAGGAGCTGATAGGGGCCGGGATGCTGCTGGTGCTTCTGGGGATAATACTGATTTTCGCGGGCATGCTTGGCTTTGCAATCAGAGGCGGTGAGGGCAAGACAGAGGTGCGCGGCGGCGGAGTGGTGCTGATAGGCCCCTTCCCCATAGTCTTCGGCAGCGACACGCAGAGCGTCAAGCTGGTGCTTCTGCTCACCCTCGCGCTGATTCTGGTGGTCTATCTGCTGTTCTACAGGGGCTGGCCAAGGTGAGACTGCTCATAGACAGGCGGGGCAAGAAGTACCTCCTGCGAGAGGACGTGGAGGAGTTCCACACCAGCCTGGGAGTGGTGAAGCTACGCGACGCCAGGCCGGGTGAAAAGCTGCGCTCCCACCTGGGGCACGAGTTCTACCTGCTCGAGCCAGGTGTGGTGGACTACTACGACAGGCTCCCCCGCGCCGGGAGCATTGTGATGAAGAAGGAGATAGGGCCAATACTTGCCTACACCGGCATCGGCTCCGGCTCGCGCGTCGTCGAAGCTGGCACCGGCACCGGAGCCCTCGCCATCTACCTGGCGAACGTGGTCGGAGAGGAGGGGAGAGTTTACACCTACGAGATGCGCGAGGACCACCTGGAGGTGGCCAAAAGGAACTTCGCCCTCGCCGGCATGGAGGACAGAATTGAGGCCAAGCTCGCGGATGTGCGCCAGGGCATAGAGGAGCGCGACGTGGATGCGGTAATCTTCGACATGCCGGACCCCTGGAATGCGATGCAGCACGCGTACAATGCCCTTCGCCACGGGGGCTTCGTGGTGGCGTACAACCCCTACATAGAGCAGATACGCAGGGCCTACCTGGCGATGCAGGAGGCGGACTTCAAAGATACGCGCGTGATAGAGGTTCTGGAGCGGGAGATTGAGGTTAAGAAAGTCGGGACCCGCCCCAGGACGAGGATGCTGGGGCACACCGGCTACCTGGCCTTCGGGAGGAAGTACTGAGGAGGATAATTGCAAAGGCGCGCGTTTACGAGGCAAACATGACCATTATACTGGTTATGTTTATATATCAGCACGTCCTATATAATGGTCATGCATGGAGACACTGAGCAAAAAGTTATAAAGCTGCTTCACCGTCAGAACCCCTGGTGGGAGACTGCCGGCGTGCCGGAGAACCTGACAAAACCATTTAAAAGACGTGATTTTTACGTCATCAGAGATAAAGGGCTGGGTGAAGGGGAGATAACCGCCATAATTGGGCC
>WANX01000056.1 GCA_015521565.1 Candidatus Hydrothermarchaeota archaeon | reverse complement strand
GTCTCTGCGATATACCGCCGGGAGGATGCGATTTACCACGCCCTGCTGCCGAGCAGCATTGAACATCGCCTGCTCATGGGCATGCCCCAGGAGCCCAAAATCTACGCCTCTGTGGCGAAGGTGGCCAGGGTTAGACAGGTGGTGCTCACACAGGGGGGCTGCTGCTGGCTCCACGGCGTTGTCGCGATAGAGAAGCGCAGCGAGGAAGATGCGAAGAAGGCGATTCTCGCCGCCCTCGAGGCGCACCCGAGTATGAAGCACGTGGTAATCGTTGACGGGGACATAGATGTCTTCAACGCTGAGGAGGTGGAGTTTGCCATTGCCACGCGCTTTCAGGGTGATAGAGACCTGACCATGCTGCGCGCCATGCGGGGCTCCTCTTTGGACCCGAGCGCCGGCAAGAGCGGACTCACGACAAAGCTTGGCATCGACGCAACAAAGGCGCTGCACAACCTGGAGGCGTATGAAAGAGCCAGGATTCCGAAGAGGTAGCTACTTTATCTCCGGCACCTCGAGCCTTGCCTCTGTGCGCTTCGCCGGACTTACCTGAACCCTCTCCTCGAGGTAGTTGAAGCCCAGCCTATCCGGGTCCAGCCACCTGAGCCTGAGGGTATAGTTGCCGGGCTTTAGCTTGAAGGGCTTGTAGGTGTGGCTCGAACCCGGGTTTATGAACCTCCCTTTTGAGAAGCTGCCCACAAGCACCTCTACATAAAGGCGGTCGTCATCAGAGTTGTGCACCACTACAGAAAGTTCGCCACTCAGGTGGGGGGAGAGTATCAGGCTGAGAAGCTCATCCCTGAGCGATGCATTCACACCAGTCAGGAGGAGCCTCACAGGCCTAAAGCCCGGTGTGAGTCTGTGCTCTGAGATAAAGTCGGCGGTTACTTCGGGGATCTCATCACCTTTTATATATACCACTGGTGCGCGGTATGCGCTTGCGAGGAAAACTGCATCGCTGCTGGGCGCTTCTCCGTCTGTCACGACTATGGTGTCGTAGCCCTTTGAGAGCTTCGCAAGCTTAACTGCAGTTTCGTAGCGTGTTTTGCCAGCTATGCGCTCAACGCGTGCTATCTGCGAAAGACGCTCTTCAACCTGGCTGGAAATTGCGGCTTCGCCGCCCACTATCATGATGCGACGTGGCTTGAATTTTTTAATGGCGTTGAGCGTTGCCTCGGGCAGTTCTTCAGGTTCTGTGAGCAGCACAGGAATGCGGTTGCTCCTCGCGTATGCAACTGCTGCTATCGCATCTACAGCAAGGTCTCCTCTCGCCACGATTACCGTGTACGGATAGGTGAGATATAGATACTTCTTGAGAGCAAGCTCCGCGGCAATTGCATATTTGTCGCCTTTGAGCGGCTCAATTCTGAGGTCGCGCTTTATGCTTTCTGGAACAGGAGGCAGCCCCAGCGCCGCCACGGCTGGCAGAAGAGACGCCTCTGCGGAGTAAAAGCGTTTTCCTTCAAGGCGCTTTTCCTTTATCACCTGAAGCAGGGCGGAGGATGTAACCACATTCAGACCCTCGGTGAACGGGGATGCTGCTCTTGGTCCACCTGGCCCGGCAGCCAGAGCGGCCGATGGGGCCGCAGCCACGCTTATGGAGACACTTGCCTGGTTGTCACTCTCATTCTTCTCAGCAAAGGTGTTTGACGGGTCAATTCTTATGGTTAAGGTGTGTGCACCTGCAGCCGCACTCCAGCTGAAATCGACATTTGTGGAGGAGTTGGCGGATATGCTCACTGTTTTGTTCTTGTAGCTCCCGGAATCCACGAGAAACTCAACAGTAACGTTGTTGGCGTCAATGCTTCCTGTATTGCTAACCCTGGCGGAGATGGTCACCCTATCCCCCTGCCTGGGCGAAGCCGGCGATAGGGTGATGTCGCTGCTGGATATGGATAGCTCTGCTCCTGTGTCGTAGATAGCAATGCTTCCGCTTCTGCTCAGCCTTCCCGGGAGGGAGGAGTAGTTGGCGTAGAGCGCTATTGTGTAGACGCCGGGGGAGGTGATGTTCACCGGAATGTTGTGGGTGAGGG
>WANX01000055.1 GCA_015521565.1 Candidatus Hydrothermarchaeota archaeon | reverse complement strand
GCTGTACTTTTGCGCGAGCTAAGTTTAATATTTTATCAGGTTAGGCGTGGGCGCTTTAAGCATGACCCCCGTCGTCGACCAGCGCGCATGCATCGGCTGCGGGAAGTGTGAGATGCTGTGCCCGCAGGTGTTCAGGCTGATAGACGGTGTGGCAAATGTGGTTAACCCGGATGCCTGCGATGAGTGCGACTGCGAGGCTGTTTTAGAGTACTGCACCCCGCGCGCAATAGTGCTCTATGATGACTTTTAGCTACGCGTGCGCGAGGGGTTTAGCCAGACTGTGCTGCAACTCATGCACTGGCTGCCTGAAGGTTATGTCGGCGGCGATGCTCAGCTCTATTACCCTTGCCTCGCCCTCGGCAAACTCTGACTCCGATATAATCAGGTTGTGGTAAACTGCGCTGCAGGAGGTACACTGTAGTGTTGTTTCCCTCTGCTCAAGCGCACCTCCGCAGTTGAAGCAGAACCTCGTCTTCATAATCTTCACCTGCTTTAAGCTTGCGCATGTGCATAAATATCCCTTTCCCGAGAGCGCGGGAAAAGTGAAAGTGGAGAAGTTTTATATCATCTCCGCAACATCTTTATATGATGTCTGAGAGTGGTGGCTCTACGCTCGAGGCGTACAGGGCGAGGGCAGAGAGCTGGAAGCTTCCTATAGGCTCGGCGCTGGACAGGGTCCTGGCGGGCGGTGTTGAAAGCGGAACAATAACCCAGATATACGGTCCGCCCGGCGTTGGCAAAACCAACCTGTGCCTGCTCTACACCGTCAGCGCGGTGAGGCATGGGAAGCGCGCCGTTTTTATCGACACCGAGGGGGGCTACTCCCTGGAGAGGCTGATGCAGATAGCAGGCGAAGACTACGAGCGCGTGCTTGAGATGGCTTACTTCTACGAGGCGAGCACCTTCGAGGAGCAGTGCTTCATAGTGGAGAACATTGAGCACGTGCTGAGGGAGGATTTCGGGCTTGTGGTTCTCGACTCTGCGGTCTCGCTCTACCGCCTGGACCGCGACGATGAGAGCGTGAGTGAGCTGAACCGTGCGCTGAGCAGGCAGATGGCAAAGCTAATGGCCGTAGCAAGAAGATTCAACCTCCCTGTGATAATTACCAATCAGGTCTACTCCGCGATGAACGGCTCGGGCGCGGAGCCCATCGCCGGGGATGTGCTCAAGTACTGGAGCAAGGCGATTCTTGAGATAAAGCGCCGCGGCGAGGTGCGCGAGCTTGTGCTGCGCCGCCACCGCTCTCTGCCAGAAGGGCTGAGCGCAAGGTTTGTGATAACAGAGCGGGGGATAGCTGACGCATGAGCGAAGTTTACCTCCTGAACTCCCGTGCACCAGTGAGGAGCGGCGAGCACTGGGCCGAGAGGAGCTACAGCCTAACCTCGCGCCTCGGGAGGCTCGCCTCCGAAGCGGGGCTGGAGGAGTTCACAGATAAGGGCGACCTGGTTGCGGTTAAGGTTCACTTCGGCGACCACGGCACCACCCGCGTGCTGCGCAGCGTCTTCGTAAGGAAGGTGGTTCAGCTGGTTAAGCGCACGGGTGGCGAGCCCTTTGTTACAGAGACCACAGGGCTCGGGATGAGGCACGACCGCAGCCGCGCGGTGGGGAGGATAAAAATCGCCCGGGAGAACGGCTACACCTTCGAAACCCTGGGCGCGCCCATAGTTATAGCCGACGGCCTGCTCGGCTTCGACGGCGTTGCGGCGCCTGCGGAGGGTGCGCTGCGCGATGTGCTGGTGGCAAAGGCGATTTTGGAGGCCGATAAGGTGGTAATGCTCACCCACTTCACCGGGCACTTCAGCTCCAGCTTTGGCGGCGCCATCAAGAATCTCGGGGTTGGGTGCGTGGCCAAGCCAACGAAGTACGACCTGCACATCGACGCCCCTCCAGAGATCGACGCTGCCAAATGCACGAGGTGCAACGCCTGCGCGGAGGCCTGCCCTGGAGGGGCGATTTCTCCCCCTGAGATAGATGCGGCGCGCTGCGTAAAGTGCAACGGGTGCGTGGAGTACTGCGAGGAGAAAGCAATAATTGTGAAGTGGACAGACAACGCCACGCTGAGCAGGCGCATTGCCGCCGCCGCAAAGGCGGTGCTCGAGGCCAAGGGAAGGGAGAGCTTCCTGTTCTTCAACTTCCTGCTGGAGGTGACGCCCCACTGCGACTGCTGCGCCTTCAGCGACAACCCGATTGTGCCCGACATAGGGGTGCTCGCCTCGCGAGATGCGCTCGCAATAGACAGAGCTTCCCTGGATTTGATCGAGGCGTCGCAGGGGCTGGAGAACACGCTGCTTGGCGAGGAGAGCAGGGCGAGGGGGGCGAGGAAGTTCGAGTCCCTCTTCGCAGACCTCGATACAAGGGTGCAGCTCACCGAGGCCGAGCGCCTTGGGCTGGGGAGCGCCGATTATAGGCTGGTGGAGGTAAATTAGCCCAGGGAAGCATCGAGTATGCGCCGCCGTGAGAGGATTATTATCCACGTGGACATGGACAGCTTCTTCTCGGCTATAGAGCAGCGCGAGAACCCGGAGCTCAGGGGAAAGCCCGTCGTGGTTGGCGCAGACCCGGAGAAGGGCAGGGGAGTGGTGAGCACCGCCAGCTACGAGGCGAGGAGGTACGGCATTCGCTCCGCCATGCCGATTACCAGGGCGAAGAAGCTGTGCCCCCACTGCGTTTTTCTTCCTGTGCGCCACGAGCTTTACTGGCAAGTTTCAAAGAGGATAATGCAGATTCTGCGCAGCTACGCCGCGAGGTTCCAGCAGGTGAGCGTGGACGAGGCCTACCTTGACGTTACCGGCATTGCGAAGAGCTACGAAGAGGCGGCTGAGCTTGCGAGGCGCATAAAGAGGGAGATTTACGAGAAGGAGAGGCTCACCTGCTCCATAGGCATCGCTCCGAACAAGCTGGTGGCGAAGATAGCCTCGGACCACCGCAAGCCGGATGGCTTGACGGTGATCAAGCCCGGGGAGGTTGAAGACTTCCTTGCCCCGCTGCCTGTCCGGAAAATTCCAGGAATAGGGAGGAGGAGCGAGGCCCTGCTCAGGGAACTGGGGATAACAAAAATAGGCGAACTCGCGCGCTGCGACGTTCAGAAGCTTATCCCCCACTTCGGCAGGTTTGCCTCCCGCCTTGTCCTGCTCGCCCGCGGTGTAGATGAGCGCGAGGTGGGGGAGCGCCTCAAAGTTAAGTCAATCGGTAGGGAGCAGACCTTTCTCAGAGATATCGAGGAAGAGGAGGAGCTCAGGGCGGCGCTTGATGAGCTTGCCGAGCGGGTGCACCGCGATCTGGAGGAGGAGGGCTTCCTGTTCAGGACGCTAACCTTGAAGGTCAGGTTCGCCAGCTTCGAGACCCACACCCGCGCGAAGACACTGAAGAGCCACCACGCCGACCTGGCCACGATAAAGGAGGTGTCTCAAAGCCTGCTCTCAGAATTCCTGGGAGAGAGGGTCCGCCTCCTGGGAATAAGGCTGTCGAAGCTCAAAAGGAGGCAGGAGGTTACGCTTGAGGATTTTTTGTAGTTTTCCGGAAATTGCTCGCTTGAGGAAGGCCTAATTTCTGTGCCTGATTAGTTTGAAGGCGAGTACCAAACCTCCTGCCCCCAGCCAGGCGGCGATCAGGCTTAGCGCCTCGAGCCTCACGCCAGCGAGGAAGACGAGCGGCAGGAGCAGGCCGCCCGCAAAAAGACACTGTCGCAGGCTTTTGGGCCTAAACAGCTTTATGTAGGCCATATTTGTGCTTATCAGCATGAGAACGAAGAAGAAGCTGGATATCTGAGCAAGCACGCCCACGCTCGGAAAGCCGAGCATGACGCCAGCCAGGAGCACGCTCGCCAGGGTGGTGCTGACCCTGAAGTTGAGGAGCGG
>WANX01000054.1 GCA_015521565.1 Candidatus Hydrothermarchaeota archaeon | reverse complement strand
GCCTTCTTTGTCAGATGCACCACCAGCTCCGGCTTGTCTATCGCCTCCTCACCCCCGCCGAACAGGCCGGAGCTGCGCACCTCCCTGCCGGCAAGCCCTATGCTTGAGACGCCAGACAGGGTGTTTATCACGTCGGTTGCACCAAGCACATTGCTTCCCAGCTCCTCGCGCACACGGTACTCTCCGACTTCAAAGATGTTGTTGAAGTACCTGAACACCTTCTCGTTTATGGCATTCAGCTGCCCCTGCACGCGCAGACCCTCGCTCAGGGCTTCATTGTCCACGGGAAAGACCGCATCGCTCTTAGCCACTATGGGCTTGAAGCTCTCAGAAAAGTTCACCAGGGCACGTTCCACGTCCTGCTCACTCGGGAGAACGCCCAGGTAGTACACCGGCTCCATGTAGCTCCTCTTCAGCTCCTCAATGAGCACATCCACACCACCCCCGGTGCCCCCTCCGAAGGATGAGACGACGAGAAGGCAGTCGAAAGGCTCCTTAACCCTGTCGATGAGCTCCACCACCTCGTACTTCCCCTCATCAAGCACCTGACGCCCCATCTCCAGGTCATAGCCGGCTCCGTTCCCATCAAGGAAGCGCTCTCCCAGAAGCAGCCTGTGCCTGTGGGGCAGCGCAGCAAGGGTAAGCGAATCGGTATCCAGAAGCACGCCCTGATAGGGCACTCTCCCGTTGGCTTCCTTCAGAAATACACTTGCAATCTTGCATCCAGCCCTGCCTACTCCAACTATGAAGGGCCTCAACTGCTTCTCTCCCTTCTATCCCAGTTCTTCCTTCCTCTGCTTTACAAAGAATACCACAAGGGCGATAACAATTATACCTGCCAGCACCAGCAGGTACTTTTTAATGCTGGACCTCTTCTCCAGAGCCTCAGCCTTCTCTTCGGCCTCCTTTATTATATCATCCAGCAGCGTCAGTGCGTTCTCAGCGTTCTGCTTCGCAAGGTCCACATTTCCCCTGTCGTGCAGCTCCTTTGCCGTGGCAAGGCTCGACTTTGCTGTATCCAGGCGCTTTTTCAGGCTCTCCACCTCCGCCCCTCCTGCCTCCAGTCTGGCAATGAGCTGCTCCGCCTCACTCAGCTTCGCCTCTGCTCTTGCAATTTCGCTTAACGCAGCTGAGATGAGCTCATTGGTCACATCCAGATAGAGGGTGGTCTCCTCCTGGTAGCCCTTGTTCTCCTCATCATAGTACACGTAGGTCGCAACCTTAATCACCTGGATGCGCGTGAGCTTGCTCACTGAAGGTGCGCTGCCAACCATCCTGATGGAAACCTGTTTAAGCCCCTTGGGCAGGGAAACCTCTATCTCCTTTCCATAGTAGGTTTTGGCCTCGCCTCCGTCAAAGACTATTGTTACGGTGGGATCGTCCACACCCACGGTTAAGTTCAGCCTCGCCTCCTGCGGCTCAGGCCCAAGCTTCTTGAGCACCACATCCACCGCCACGGGGTCGCCAATTCTGGCAACACCCGCCGGGGACACCTTCTGCTCCTCAACGCTGAGGTAGTCTGCAGATATCTCGGCCGCCATACCATAGCAAACCGCCGCCAGCAACACAACCACTACTGTCAGGCCACGCATTCTCCATTCCTCCTGCTACAAGGGGCTTATATCCTCGAGAAGGTCTTCAAGCTCCGGAGAGAGCCTCTTTTCCTCCTTCTCCTCCTTAACCTCATAACTTTTAATTATGTCGTCTATACCTGTAATTATCATCCCGATATTTAAATGTTTAGACCCTGTAACCTCCTGTGAAGAGAAGCTCATCTCAGCGCCCAGTTTTTTCCTAACCCACTCTACAGCAAAGCTTTCACCGTAAACGCTGCGCACATCTCCATTTATAAGCAGGTGAACCTTTCTGGGTCTGACCTCCTCAAGATTTATATATATGTGGTCCCTCAGCATCCTGGCTATGATGTCCTTCAGAGACATGTGGTCCCCCTTAATTCGCATAAAGCCAATGGTCGCCTTCTTGCCCCACACCTCCTTTGCAACCAGCCTCGCATCCGCGATGCTCATGAAGTTGGTTATCGTCGCCGTGATAATCGCATGGCTTCTTGCTATATCCTCGCCCCGCGAGGTGAGCACATTGTTGTCCAGGAACAGACAGCCATCCACACTCCCTGCCACGCTGGCGAAGTACCTGCCCACGTTCTTTATGTAGTGCAGACCCTCTCCCCTGGACGGGAGCAGGAAGATCCCCACCACCGGAACGCGGTAGTACTTTCTGAGGCGCTCTGCAATTACAGGCGCCCCCCCTGTGCCGGTGCCGCCTCCCAGGCCAGCGATAACAAAGAAAACCTCGGGTTTGTCGGTATTCACACGGCGCACCGCATTCATCGCCAGCTCTATCTCCTCCTCCATTATCTTCCTGCCCAGCTCCACATCAGCGCCGGTACCGTGTCCCTTCGCCCTGCTCCTGCCTATAAGCACGCGGTTCTCCACAGGCAGATGCTTCAGAGAGGATATAGTCTCGGAGGTATCAATGCCCACGCCCTTCAGCTTCTCCTGCTTCCCGGGCGCGAGAAGGGAGAAGAGGCTGGACAGGGGGTCCTTCTTGTAGAAAGCGTCCACTATCCTGCAGCCTGCTCCGCCAATGCCCACTACAGAAAACATTCACCCACCTTACAGGCTCTCAATATCTCCGAGAAGATAGTCCAGGTCTCTTTCCTTCTGGGGTTCAGCCTCAGTGCTGACCTTCTTCTGTATCTCTCTGGCACGCTCCAGCATGCGCTTCACGCGGGGTGCATTGGTTATTCCCGCCAGAAGGACCACACAGCCCACGTGGTTCTCCTTGGGCAGCGGATAATCGCCTCCTCTAACCTCGGTGCCCGCTATGGTGCTCTCCAGCCACTCACGCGCCTTCTCTATACCCTTGCGGTCCAGCTGGTCCGGCGGCCCCGCGATGACTATCAGCGCCTTGCTTGCAGAGCGGTAGTCGCAGGGCAGGAGAAGTCTGCCCTTCACGGCACGCTTAGTGACTGAGAGTATCCGGGAGGCCTTACCTATCTCATACTCCTTCTTCTTGAAAAGCCTTGTCAGAAAGCCATCCCTCTTCACCGCCTCGGAGGCGTAGCCTATGCTGCAGATTCCACCTGCCTTCAGGGTGTTTATAATCTCACTGGCATCAACCACCATCTCGCCAACGTGCTTGCGGTTCTTCACCTCACCGGCTCTGCACAGTATCCCCAGGCGTTTAACTATCTCATCGTTTATCCTGTCGTAAGCCTGGCGCACACTCTCGCCACTGCGCAGAAAGGCGCCGTTGTCCACGAGTATTGTTGCGTCGGCATGGGGTATAAGCGCCTTCAAACTGCGTGCAGCATTGAGGGTGTATATATCTCCCTCATTTTCAGCAGGCAGGATTCCTATGGCATAAACGGGCTCGTCGTAAACCTCCTTCAGATGCCTTGTCACAACACTTATACTTCCGCTTCCGGTGCCCCCTCCAAGACCCGCGATCACAAAGAAGGCATCGAAGGCGCTGACGTTCAGCCTTGAGATACGGTTCAGTATTATTTCAATCTCATCCTCCGCTATCCTGGCGGCCTTCTTGTTATCCGCGCCAACACCGTGCCCCTTGACCAGGGTTTCACCCAGCAGTATGCGGTCCTCCTGGGGAATGTACTGCAGACCCATGAGGTCAGAAACCGCCGTATTCACGGCTATCGCTTCAAAGGTATGGGGTACATGGCTCTTTCTATCTCTCATTATGAATAAATCTGCTATTTTACCTCCTGCCTGCCCTAAGCCAATTACCATCACTCTCATTTGCTCTGCCTCCAGCTCTTCCGTTTAGAGTGTACTTTTTCCACTTATATATATCTTACCTTGGGTATATTTTAAAGGGCGGGCAACTGCCGGGGACCTAAAAATCCACAATAAAATCGTAACTTCTCTCATCCACAAAGCTCTGGCCCGCAACCCTGTTCAGTGCCCTAAGCGTGAGTGTGTACCTTCCTGGACTGAGAGCCTGTCCGGGGGTCCAGGAGACCCGTACCGGTCCCGTACCCGAGACCCGCACATTGACGCTCATGTTCCCAAATACGGCATCCACCACATTCACATCACCGCTGCCCCTTATCTCAACCTCAAAGACGGGGTCCGGAGAGCTTACCGGAGTTGCGGCAGGCCTCAGCAGGCGGAACTGGGGGAAAGGACTCATGGGGGTGTACCTGTCGTCCCAGTCCACATCATGATGCACCACCCTTCCATATGAGCCGGAGGCCTCGTAGACGCGCATCCTCAAACCACTCCACTCCTCAAATATGCGAACATGGTGCCCGCTCCAGTTCAGTATGTCGCCGCTCCTCAGCTCAGACCGCTCAATGTGCAGGCACATCCGGGACAGAGCCACTGTGTTTCTTCTGGCAATTCCCCAGCACCTGCTGACAAAGGCGGAGCAGTCTATCCCCGCCAGGTTCCGGGGCACATTGTATCCGTAGCCCAGACCTTCCGGAGGCGGATCATACCAGTGTTTTGTCCCCCTTCTCCTGAAGGTGTGCCCATTCTGAGGACACCTGTCCCTGCCCCCCGGACATGTGGAGTTCTGCACCCTGTTCAGAAAACCCGTAACGGAGTCGTTGCCACCGTAGCAGTACGGGAAGGTGTCATACTCACTGCCCCGCGTGTAGATGCTGTGGAAGGTGTGGTCCGGATTTGAAGCGCTGAAAACATGCTCATCCACCAGCGGTGTCCAGCTCTGAACTGTTACATACCGCCCGGCATTCCTCAACACCTCAGCCCGCGTTACCATCATCCCTCCTCCGGCTTCTCAAAGACCCTGAGCTCCACGGGAGAGAATTTAATCCGCAGCTGACTTATCTGGTGGGGCTCAAGGCCTTTGAGCGTCTCCGGTGAAATTTTTATTTTAATATCACCGGGCTGCGCACCTCCTCTCCTGCGCAGCTCCTGGGACTCCGCAACTGCAAACCGCAGCTCCACCTCAACCTCCGAGATGGCAAACGCCGGGACGGAGAAGGAGGGCATGGACTTCCTGTAGGTTTTAATTAGCCGGGCACTTTCCATGTCACCGAGCAGCTTTGCCTCTCTGAGTGCCTGCATTAAACCCGTAACCACTGCCTTGAGGCTCACCTCCGCCTTCTCCATCCTCATCACCGGAAATAAAAGCCCCGAACTCAGGTTTCACCGCTGCCTCCGGTGGGGGTGGTCACCACCGTACCTTCAGAAATGGGCACCACCTTCATGGCGTCGCTGAGGATGTCCAGAACTCTGGCGAGTCCCTCAGGTATCTCATCCTGAACCGCATTGACGGTTATTTTCAGGGTGCTCCGCCTGTCGGTTTCCCTCTTGTTCGCTGTTCTGTACGTAAAGGAGCCCTTGAGCTGCACCTTGTAGAACCATCCATTCATCTTTGCACTGGTGCTTATCTTGGTCTCCGATGTTGACTCAGATGTTTCCACGTCCCTTATCTGATATTCGAAGTCGATGGTCATGTCGTTGATTCTGAGGTATGGTATGGGCACTATGCTCAGCATGGGCACTGTAAGCTTTGAGGGCACAATCTTCTGCACAGTTGTCGGCGGGTCAGTGCTGGTGTCCCTCTCCTCAACCAGTCTGTCAAACTTGAACTCAACATAGCGTGCCTCGTAGCCAGACTGGTCATCCACAGCCGTCCAGCTGTCGTCCGGCTTGAGTCCGACCTCCTTAATGAAATCCACTGTGGTCTTCGCTGCCAGTGCCTGCGCCTTTATAGCTGCCACCAGCGGGGAACCAACTATGTGCTCCAGTGGAAGAGACCTCAGCTCTGCAGGTATATTTGCCATTTATTCACCTCCCTTTTTTTCTCCTTCAGTGAGGAGCTTTGCCGTCCTTCTCCAGGCAAGAATCCGCCTCTCCGATACACCTGCTGCTCTCGCCACCCGCTTTACACCCTCCTTTGTCTCTGTGGCGGAGAGCAGGTCCCGAACACTGGAGATACCCCTCTTCCTGAGCGCCTCTATCCTGCGTTCTGGAATTCCGCGCACCTCCTCCAGAGAGGGGGACCTGTTCTCAGCACCGCCTTTTTTATCAGAGGAAGCGGGCACATCTCTGCCGCCCAGCATCCCGGCGAGCACGTCCCAGAGCCGTGCCATCCCCTCCGGTTCTTCTCTTTTGACCTTCATTTTAACCCTTATTGTGGTGGGATTTGACTTCCCAGCCGGAGAAAATATTCCAAGGGTCGGCGCCAGAGAGCTTCCCCTAACGCCCGCCACCGACGACCTTATCGGCTCTGACTTCGGCTCAACAACTTCCACGCCGAACTCCACCTCCATCTCCTTGAGCTGCATTACAGGTGGCGGCAGAAGAGCCAGAAGGGGTACGTTTATTTCAAGCGGTTTTGCGCCCACTTCGGTCCTTACATCGCCTGTTTCCGGGTCAACCTTTCTCTCCTCCACCATCCTCTCGACGCGCAGGCTAAATGTCCTCGCCGAACCCTCTGCAGTGCCAAATTCCTCCAGGAAATGCAGGGTCTCCTGAAGGGCCATGTTCTGAGCCCTGACGGCTGCCTGCAGCGGCAGAGCGAAAAGTTGACCGAGCTGGAACAGCCTCACGCCTAAATCCCCCGGGTATATAGATACCTTCCTCCCTCCTATAAATAACTACCGATTGCCAAGCGGCACCCTGCGGAGCTCCTTATATACGGCACCACCCGGTGTGAGGGTGCTCTTCATCAGCTTCACATCTTCCACCAGGACCTCACCGAGGGCGTCTCCGGCGTGTGCCTCTATAAAGCGGAGCACACCTCTCCTGGCGGCCGGACTCTTAACCCTGGCCAGTGTGATATGGGGCACATAGGTGCGCCTCTCCCTTCTGAATCCAAGCCCGAGCAGCTCATCCTCAAGCCTGCTCTGAAGCGTTTTCAGCTCTGCACCGCCCTCCCCTATGCCCGCCCACACCACCCGGGCGGCTCTCGGATTGGGAAAGGCGCCCACACCGGAGATACGGAACTTAAAACTGGTGCAGTTTGTAAAGGCGCGCTTCATGGCGGAGAACACCTCCTCCACACGCTGCTCGGGTATCTCCCCCAGGAATTTCAGGGTTACATGCAAGCCCCCCGGTGCCACACACCTGAGTCCGGTGATTCTGGATAGCTCCGGCAGGAGCCTCCCAAGCTCCTCGGTATATGCATCCACTGCTATAAAGGTGCGCATGCATTTAAGTGGAAGGGAAGGTTTATTTCTTTTGCGGAAATGCATGGGATAGGCCCACATTCTCTGATACCGGCGGCTGACAATCCCAAAAGCGGGTGTCCCTTGCTCCTATCAGAGGTTTACTTTTCCGGCGCTCTCGGAAAAATGCCAAGTAGGCAGGGCACCGCAACTCTGCACAGGTGATGCGCAATGATAGTGGTCTATAACGAAAACACGGTGGTGTTTGAGAAGGATGAACCCTTCCTCAAAATTTTTAATAAAGCTAAGTGCGCAGCTCTATCTCGATATTCACACCGTCCGGCACGCGCACGCGCATTATCTGACGCATCGTCCGCTCGTCCGCCTCGATGTCGATGAGACGCTTGTGGATTCGCATCTCCCACTTCTCCCACGTAGCCGTGCCGTCTCCTGAAGGGGAGCGGCGCACAGGCACGCGCAGGCGCCGCGTGGGCAGGGGTATGGGCCCCGACATCTCCACCCCGGTCTTCAGCGCAATCTCCTTAACCTGCCTGCACACCTCTTCCAGCTTCCTGTGGTCTGTACCGCTGAGCTTTATCCTTGCGCGCTGCATGTCCAGCACCCAAAAAATTAACGAGAGTAGAGAAGGCGGGACTACTTGGCCTTCTCTATGTCCACCACCATGCCGGCGGCGACCGTCATGCCCATGTCGCGGATGGCAAACCTGCCGAGCTGGGGAATCTCCTTGACCTTCTCCACCACAAGCGGCTTAGTGGGCTGCACGCGTATAACGCCCGCCTCTCCGGTCTTGAGGAACTGGGGATTCTTCTCCACGACGTTGCCTGTGCGCGGGTCCAGCTTGCTTATCAGCTCCACTATCCTGCACGCCACCTGGGCGGTGTGGGCGTGGAAAACCGGCGTGTAGCCCACCGTAATTGCGCTGGGATGCTGGAGCACAATTATCTGCGCGGTGAAGCTCTTGGCCACCGTGGGCGGGTTCGTCACGTGTCCGCAAACGTCGCCGCGCTTTACATCGTTCTTGCCCACGCCGCGCACATTGAAGCCTATGTTGTCGCCCGGCTCCGCCTTCTCAATGGGCTCGTGGTGCATCTCTATGCTCTTAACCTCGCCGCTAACCCCGGGAGGCTCGAAGATCACCTTGTCCCCAACCTTTAGCACACCTGTTTCAACCCTTCCCACCGGCACTGTGCCTATCCCGGTGATGGAGTACACATCCTGAATCGGGATGCGCAGCGGCAGGTCGATGGGCTTCTCGGGCACCTTAAGCGAGTTTAGCGCCTCCACCAGCGTTGGACCATCCCACCAGGGCATCTTCTCGCTCTTCTTGACTATGTTCTCGCCCTGCAGCGCCGAGATGGGCACGTAGGTTATCTGCTCCGGCTTATAGCCCACCACCCTGAAGAGCTTGTCCAGCAGAGCTTTTACCTCTTCGAACTTCTTCTGGTCGTAGTCCACGGCGTCCATCTTATTTATAGCCACGATGAACTGCCCTATGCCGAGAGTTCTCGCCAGGAAGACGTGCTCCTTCGTTTGAGGCATGAGCCCGCCCTTCTCGTCCTTCTGGGCCACGTCCACAACCAGCACCGCAGCATCTGCCTGACTCGCGCCCGTAATCATGTTCTTGATGAAGTCCCTATGCCCGGGTGCGTCTATGATGGTGAAGTAGTACTTATCAGTCTCCATCTTCTGGTGGGAGATGTCTATCGTAAGCCCGCGCTCGCGCTCCTCCTTCAGGCGGTCCATCACCCAGGCGAACTCGAAGGTTGCCTTGCCTATCTTCTGCGCCTCCTCGCGGTACTGCCTGATTATGTGCTCCCCTATGGCGCCCATCTCAAAGAGCAGCCTTCCCACCGTCGTAGACTTACCGTGGTCTACGTGTCCAATAAACACCAGGTTCAGATGCGGTTTCTCTGCCATTTTTCAACCTCCTTTTTTCCTTGTGTTATCTCATTACCCTAATTTAAACCTTTTCGTTCGCGTATCTTCTTCACCACCTCATCCTGGAGCTCCGCCGGCAAACGCTCGAAGCCCGCGAACTCGGTGCTCCACAGCGCTCTGCCCTCGGTGGCGCTCCTTATGTCGCCCGCGAAGCCGAACATCTCGCTCACAGGGCACTTGGCCTCGACCACTATCAAATCGCCCTCCTGGCGCATGTCCAGAATCTGCCCGCGCCGGCGCTGAATCTCGTGGGTAACAGCGCCCATGTAGTCCTGAGGTACGTGGATGAACACCTTCATCTTGGGCTCCAGCAGCACCGCCTTAGCCTGAAGCATCGCCTGGCGTATCGCCTCGCGCACCGCGGGAATTACCTGTGCGGGGCCGCGGTGCACCGCGTCCTCGTGCAGCTTCGCATCGACGAGCTTCACCTTAACCCCGAGCACCTGCTCCTTGGCGAGCGGCCCCTCGTTCATCGCCTCATGAAAACCCTCCTGAATCAGGGGCATGGTCTCGTGCAGGTACTGGATTCCCTTGGTCACGTCGGTCAGGATGTTGTTCTGGTACACCTCAACTATGCCCCGCGCCTCAGCCTTCTGCATGCCGAACTTCTCTATCGCCCTGCCCAGCTCCTTGCCCTTGTAGCGCGAGGGCTTCAGCTCGCCCTCGAGAAGGGCGCGCATCACCTCCTCCTCTATGGGCTCAACCACGAAGTAGAAGCGGTTGTGCTTGTTGGGCGACTTTCCTTCAATCGCCGGCGAAGTCCCGAGGACGCTCTCCCGGTAGACCACTATTGGTGGGGAAACCTCTATGTCAACGCCCCGCTCGCGGATGCGGTAGGTCACAACCTCCAGGTGGAGCTCCCCCATGCCGGAGAGCAGGTGCTCCCCCGTCTCCTCGTTTATCTCCACCCGCAGCGTCGGGTCCTCGCGCGCCATTATGTTGAGCACGTCGATCAGCTTGGGCAGGTCCTTGGTGTTCTTGGCCTCCACCGCAACCGTTACCACCGGCTCTGAGTAGTGGCGCAGCTCCTCGAAGGGCTCTATAGGCTCCTCCGCCGTGGTTACAGTCTCGCCCGCCTGCACGTTTTTAAGGCCTGTGATCATGACTATGTTGCCCGCCACCACCTCCTCGGTGGGCATGCGCTCAGGCCCGAGATAGACCCCAACCTGCTGGGTGCGCGTCTTGGTTTTGGCGTTGCACAGGTAGACCTCCTGGCTCCGCCTCAGTGTGCCCGAGAAGATTCTTCCCGTGGCCACCTCTCCGGCTTGAGGGTCTATCCTCAGGTCGGTGATCATCACCGCCAGCTTGCCCTCGGGAGAGCAGCTGAGCATGGCTCTGCCGTCCTCGCTTTCTATGTCGCCCGGCCATATCTGGGGTATGCGGTACTTCTGCGCCACTGTGGGCGAGGGCAGGTGCTTCACCACCATGTCCAAAATCACCATGTGCACGGGTGCGCGCTTCGCGAGCTCCCGCTGCTCCCCCTTCAGGTTGTACTCTATCACATCCCTGAAGGTTATCCCCGTCTCCTTCATCAGCGGGAAGTTTATTGCCCAGTTATGATAGGCGGAGCCGAAGGCCACGCTTCCCTCCTCCACCTTCACCTGCCACCTGTCTCTGAACTCCGGCGGGGCCATGCTCTTAACTATCTTGTTAAAATCGGAGATTATCTCGATGAACCTGCGCTGCATCTCCTCTGGAGTGAGGCGGAGCTCGTTTATCAGCCTGTCCACCTTGTTTATGAAGAGCACCGGCTTGACGCGCTCCTTCAGCGCCTGCCTCAGAACCGTCTCGGTTTGAGGCATCGTGCCCTCGACGGCGCACACCACGACGATTACCCCATCGACGGCGCGCATCGCTCGCGTTACGTTGCCCCCGAAGTCCACGTGCCCCGGGGTGTCGATCATGTTTATCAGGTAGTCCTCGCCCCTGTACTCGTGCACCATGCTCACGTTCGCCGCGTCTATGGTTATGCCGCGCTGCTGCTCAAGCACGTCGCTGTCAAGTACAAGCTGCTTGCCCGCGAGCTCAAAGCTCATCATGCCCGCGCCCGCGAGCAGGTTGTCGCTGAGCGTGGTCTTGCCGTGGTCGATATGCGCGACTATGCCCATGTTGCGTATGTGCTCGGGCTTGTGCATGAGCTCCTGAATCCTCCTGACCATCTCCTCGCGTCTTCCCATGGCTCTACCTCGCAGCCTTTGCTATGCGCTCAATCTCCTCCTTTTTAGAAATGGAGTAGCACTTCAGGTCGTAGTTCGCAGCCGCAATAATCTCGTCCGCCAGCGCCTGGGCTATGCTCTTCTTGGACTTGAAAGCCTGCCTCGCGGCGCCTATTGCTATGAAGCGCAGCGCCATATCCAGGCGCCGCTGCGGCGCAACGTCCACGCTCTGGTGGTAGGCTATGCCGCCGTACTTTAATCTTGTGGTCTCCTCCCTGGGGCCTGCATTGACAAGCGCGTCCACCAGCACCTGGATGGGGTTCTTCTTGGTGCGCTTCTCCACTATCTGCAGCGCCTCCTTTACTATCTTGCTCGCCAGAATCTTCTTGCCGGTGTTCCTGCCCGAGGTGCGCTTGTGCTTCTTGCCCTCGTGGCCTGTGACCATCATCTTGTTTATCAGCCGCTCCACTATGGGCACCTCCGCCTTGCCGAACTGGCGGAAGTGCCTGCCCATGGTGTGGGGCACCAGCACAGGGCGCAGGTTTATGTACGCCCTCAAGCTCGGGTCGCGCACCTCAACCTCATCGGTGCTCCAGAGACCGAAGATTTTGAACATGGTGCATCACCTTATGGGCTTCTCCTTTCGCCCCCGCACCAGCTCGCGCAGCGAGACGCCGTTCACGGCGATGACCTTGAAGCGCACCCCCGGTATGTCGCCCATGCTTCCTCCCTGCCTGCCGCCTATGCCCTCGATGAGCACCTCGTCATGCTCATCGATGTAGTTTATCGCCCCATCGCCAGGAGCGAAGGCGGTGACCTGGCGTCCGCTCTTTATCAGCTGCACCTTTACGCACTTGCGTATCGCAGAATTGGGCTGCTTCGCCTCTATTCCCACCT
>WANX01000053.1 GCA_015521565.1 Candidatus Hydrothermarchaeota archaeon | reverse complement strand
CATGGGAAAGAGCCCTCACCTCCGCTGCGGCATCATATCTCCACACCAGGGATGCGTTGGAGTTGAGCACATCTATGCGCCTGCCATAACCCACGGCAATATCGTTGCGCACCATGTCCCCCATTAGGTCCAGCACCGCTATGGCACGTACTCTGCTGGATGTGGAGTATTTCCAGGTGTAGTTGCCGGGATAGCCAGCAGGAAGCAGATAGAGGTTTCCGAAGCTCTCGTCGGCATAGCTTCCGGTGCCAACGAGCACCACGTCCTCATATCCGTCGCCGTCGAAATCTGCGCTATGAAGGGAGTATATCCGCTCTCCCACATCGAACACCCACCTCTTCCCGTAAGAGTCAATATTCCTCTCCCCCCGGGGCAGGAAGAAGGAGTAAACCCTGCCGTTCCAGGCGCCCGCGACTCCGCTGCAGGAGTACATTGAGGTCCTGACATAACTCAGCGCGTGCACCGGTGCGGTGAAGGTGTAGCTGCCAAGCTCCACTCCGGAAGAGTTGAACATAAGGACCTTCCTCGTGGTGCTCACCAGTAGCGCGCTGTAGGCGCCGCACCTGTAGTCAGCTGCCTCGATGGCTGTAATACCCGTGTCAAACACCACCGGAAATCCATCCCTCAGAACAAAGCCCGGCGTAGCCGCATGCACTGCGGTGAGAGCTGCAATAACAACTACCAGAGTCAGAGCTACCCTCGTCCCCATTATATAAGGTAGCTACGGTAGAAGGAATTATATAGTTTATTTTCACCGGCATGTTTCATCAGCTGAAAGACAAGGGATATAACCCTGCAGACAAAGCTAAGCTCATGAGAGGAAGCGCCGTACTCGTGCTCATCTTCATCTACGCCCTGGCATCGACGGTTGCCATGTACGCCGTGGAGGAGGGAACAAAGGCGAGGCTCAAAACAACACTTGAGGTGGTGGAGGTAAACAAGACCCACGTTGTGGTTAGAAATGCAGGCAACAACACGGCGACCATGCTCAAATCTAACCCGCCTGCCAACTTTTCGCCTGCGAGCATAGCTCCTGGAGAGGTGGCGGTGGGCATTTTCGAAGAGCCCATCTACAGCTTCACAACGATACGAATTGAGAGCCGGGAGGGCTCAAGTGTGGTGTACACCTACCGCGAGGAGTGATGCTCATCAAGGCGCGCCTTGAGCTGCTCCACCAGCTCCCCGAAGTCAACCTCCTCAGCAAGCTCAAGCACCTCTGCAAGTGCCTCGTACGCCTCTCCCAGCACTGGTTTGAGCTCCTCGACAAGCTCTGCCAGGGCCACGGCAAGCTCCAGCACCCTCTCCAGCTCCTCAGCGTTCTGCGCCACCCTGTGCAGCAACTGCGCCAGCCTCTCCATCTCCTCATCGCTCATAGACGAAAGCAATCTTTCCAGCTCCCGTGAACTCATATTCCAGACCTCCCCGCAGGAAAGTACCCGCCTCTGAGCCAGAGGTGCCAGTAGAACCACCTGGAGAGAAGCTTTGCGGCGTGGTTGAGGCGGGTCACCCTGTTGAAGTGCAGGGGGCCCAGCAGGGGGAGTGGGCCCCTCCCACGGTAAACTCCGGAGTAGTCAAATCCCACCACCAGGGCTTCTGAAAAACCTGTCAGGATGAAGCACACCGCATCTCCGTTGTAGCTGGCGCTTCTCTCTGCCCCCGAGAGTTCATCCGCCAGGTTCTGAGCCACCACCCGTGCCTGAATATGCGCCGCCGAGGCGGTTTTTGAAGTGGGCAATGAGGCGGCGTCGCCCAGGGCGTAGACCTTCTCACAGGCAGGAGCATTGAGGCGGTGCCTGTCCACGCGCGCATAGCCCAGAGCGTCGCTTAAGCCTGAGCTGGCGACAGGCGCCTCTCCCAGGTGGGGCGGCACCAGCACGAGCAGGTCGTAGCCCAGCTCCCCCTTTGGTCCGCTTACCAGCCTCGCAGACGCATCCACCGCCTCCACCGGAAAGTCTGTCACCACCTCAATTCCGCGCTCCTCCGTCAGCTCCTCAAGCAGGTCAGCCACCTGGCGCTTTGAAAAAGCCTCCGCCTCGCTGGTGCTCAGCACCACCTGCACATCGCGCCCGTGCTTCCGGAAGAACTCCTCCGCCAGGAAGGCGAAGCTGAGGGGTGCTCCGGGACACTTTACCGGCATTCCGGCGACGCTTATCAGAAGCCTGCCGGAGCGCAGCCTGCGGAGCGCCCGGCGCAGCCCTGTGGCGCCTTCCAGGGTGTAGAACTCGTGCACCTGCGAGTGCAGCGCCTCCCGCGCGCCTTCCACCTCCTCGAAAGCTGGCCTGCAGCCCGTAGCCACAGCTAAGAAGTCGTACTCCAGCTTCTCTTCGCCAGCGAACACGCACCGGTTCTCAGGCTCTATTCTCTCCACCCCGGCGCGGATCAGCTTCACCCCGGGGGGAAGCAGCGCTTCAACGCGTCTGGTGCAGCCGCGCGCAGAGTAGATTCCGAAGGGGATGAGCACAAACCCGGGCTGGTATGCGTGCCTCGCGCTCCTCTCGATGAGGGTTATCTCCACATCCTCCAGAAGCCCTGCCAGCCTGCTGGCAAGCATTACTCCAGCTGCTCCGCCACCCAGGATTAGAACCCTCTCCATCTCTAACCTATTCCACACCGGGGAAGATAAACCTATCGCGTGGGGAGCGATAGGTTTAAGATGCTGCTTCAAGACTGTTAATCAGGGGATAAAAATGGAGCCTTTAAGGATTGTGCACATCTCCGACACCCACTTCGGTGAGGAGCTGAAGCCCGAGAAGCTGAAGAAGGCGATAAGGCAGATAAACGCCCTCGAGCCGGAGCTGGTGATTCTCAGCGGTGACATCGTAACCTGGGGGATTCACAGGGAGTTCAGGAACGCCTACGAGGCGCTTGGCGAAATTGAGGCTGAGCTCTTTGCGGTGCCCGGGAACCACGACGCCAGAAACGATGGGCTGAAGTACTTCAGGCTGTACTTCGGCGAGGTGAAGAAGTCGGTGAGGCTGGACGGCATGACTGTGGTTGGTGTCAACTCCACCCTTCCCGACTCCGACGACGGCTACATTGGCGAGGAGCAGCGCCGCTGGGTGGAGCGCAGGTTCAGAGAGAGCTGCATAAACATGCTTGTGCTGCACCACCACGTCATACCTGTGCCCCACACCGGCAGGAACAGAAATGTGCTCATAGACGCGGGTGAAATTGTGGAAAGCCTCATGCTCCACTGCCACGGCGGCGTGGTGCTCGCAGGGCACAGGCACGTGCCCTACTCAACAAAGCTGCTCAGGACGCACATAATCCACGCGGGCACGCTGAGCTCCTACAAGGTGCTGATGCCTGACAACAACTACAATATTATCGAGTTCGACGGCGAGAGCTTAAAGCTGAAGCTCAGGTTCATTGACCTGGGCGAAGTGGAGATAGGCAGGTTCGCGATAAAGCACGGCCTGCCCGAGGCGATTTCCATATACCACAGCCTCACCTCCACCAAGAGGGTGCTTTTCATCTCAGCGGACGTGACGCGGGCGGAGAGATTTGCCTCCCTGTTCAACCGCCTCTCGCCGGAGAACATGCACGCGAGCGTTGCGACGCCGCAGAACAGGCGCATTGGAGAGCTGCTGGAAAGCGCAGATTACGCCGTGGCTCTTGAAGAGTTTGACAGGGCGAACGAGGTTTGGAACCCCGAGATGAGCGATGCAGACGCTGAAAAGCACGTCAGGATGCTGGTGGAAAGGCTGCTTAAGAATTAGCTACCCGCGCCCTCGGGCACTGGGTGTAGCCGCATTCGCTGCACCTTCCGCGCGAGGGCTTTACCGGGGGCTCACCCTTTATCTCCTGCACCGCCTTGAAGGCGCGTGCAACGCTCCCGGGTTCGCCTCTGAGCAGGAAGGTGACTGAACCCTCGCCTCCGCCGAGCCCGCCGGCACCCATTGCCAGGGCCTCTACCCCGAAGAGCAGGCGGAAGGCCTCTATCTCGGTTATAACCTCACCGGCGACGGGGAAGAGCCCCACGGGTATGCCCGTTGAGCGGGAAATCACCTGAATTCCGGTTTCTTTCGACAGCTCGGCAATTGAGCCCGGGATGAATTTCTCCAGGGTTACGGGCACGAGAATGTCTATTCCCCTCGCCTTGGCGATGCCGTAGACCTCTGCTATCGTGCCCCCCACATCGCTGGCGAGCATCACCCCTGCTGTGCCTCTCGCGTCGATGGCGTTGGCGCCCTTTATGAGCACATCTCCGTGCCCCATCCTCTTAACCGCGCTGCTCACGCTCTCCTTAACTCTTCTGCCCCGCTCTATCACCACATCCCCCAGGCGCAGCTTCGGTGGCACGACGCACGTGCCCTGAGCGTCGACGAAGCCCGCCAGGTAGCGCCCCTTTTCCAGCCTGGTTTTAAGCAGCTCCTCCACCACGTAGGCGTTGGTGGTGCCCAGGCTAATGGCTATGATGCCCTCACGGAGAGCGTGCTTGACCTTCTCATGCTCCGCAACGGCGCGCGCAACCAGGCGCTTCGCCTCATGTGGGGTGAGGGTAACCTGCGCCTTCATGCTACGTCCGCTCCGCGATGTGGTCTATCCTGCACCCGGTGTTTTCCGCCACCCTCTTAACAATCTCAAGCGCCTTTTTTCGCTCCTCCTCCGGGCCGACCAGGTAGAAGCGCATGAAGGAGGGCATCTTCTCCTCTATCCCCGCCTTAAGCGCAGCGAAGCTCACCTCGACGTGCATCACCTCAACGTCCATGTCCCTGAGCGCCCTCTCCAGCTTAAAAATCACCCCCTTCTCCAGGATGTGTCCCACCATCCTTATCTCAGTCTTCGGCTCAAGCAAGCGACCACCTCTAAAGTTTTATAACCCCGGATTAATATAATCCTTGCGCAGGTGCGAGAATGCTTACCGCCGAGAGGGTGATGATAAGACGTCCTATAACCGCTTCCCCGGAGGAGAGCGTAGCTCGAGCCATGCTCACCATGACAGTCCACGGGATAGGCGGCATGCCCGTGGTAAGCGATAAGGGCGAGCTTCTGGGCATGATAACCCACCGCGACTTAATCCTCGCGGGTAAAGAGGCCGAGAGTCTAAGGGTCAGGGACATAATGACCACAAGGCTGGTTACAGTTG
>WANX01000052.1 GCA_015521565.1 Candidatus Hydrothermarchaeota archaeon | reverse complement strand
GGTGAAGAGGGAGCATGTCATTGAAGTTTCTGCTTGATGAGAACATCCCCAGTTCTGTGTTTAAATTTCTGAAGGAAAGGAAATACGATGTATTTTATGTTCCAAAGGGTGCTAAAGATAGAGATGTCGCGGAACTCGCAAAAAGGGAAAAGGCGGTGCTGGTAACGAGAGACTACGATTTTGCAAATATGCTGCTCTACCCACCCCAGGAGTTCTACGGCATAATAATACTGAAGGTCCATCCTCCGGTGGCAGAGAAGCTGATAAGCTCTATGAAAAGTGTGCTCAAGGCAGAGGAAGATTTCAGAGGCAAGGTCTTTGTTGTGCTGGAGGACAGAATTAGGGTTTTGAAATAGGCATTTGCCACTTTCTTCAGACTCCCGAGTCTCCCAGCATAATTTCGCGGAGAGAGAGCAAGACCTGCCGCTGAGAGCAGGAAGAGCACAGCAAAGAAGTCAAAGGCGCTGCCCATCAGGATCATCCCAAAAATCTTGCCGCTCTTGGGATGCTTTATCTCCATCCAGGCTACCGCTTCGCCTTTGCCCAGCCAGCGCATGTAGCGGCGGAGTATAACCTTCAGGTCCCGCCTGGTCCACTCCTTGTAGCCGCTTCGCTGAAGCCAGGCGACAAAGCACCTAACGTCGGCTCTGTCCTCAGGGAAAAGCTTAGAGATATAGCGCTCAGCATTTCTATCAAAAATCTCCTCAAGCCCGTAAATGTCCTTAGCCACCATATCCTTAGCCCGCCTTTGGAGTTTTTAAAGCTCCAAAGGCTTTTGTGGTGGCTAAGGGATGCTCCGGTCGGGATTCGAACCCGAGTCGCCGGCTCGAAAGGCCGGCATGATTGGCCGGGCTACACTACCGGAGCTTAGCTTTTAGCTTAAGATTTACAATGGAAAAGGTTGCTGTAACGTTCGCAGCGCCCTTATAACTTTTCACATGTTGGGAAGGTGTTATCTTCTAAGCCCCGTGGTGTAGTGGTCAAACATTCTGGCCTTTGGAGCCAGAGCCGGCGGTTCGAATCCGCCCGGGGCTGTTATTTTTCATGGCGGTATTTAGCGCTGCGAAATACCGCAATTTGTTGATGCAACTGGCTGCAGTTGCATTCGAATCGCCAGGGGCTACTGCTTTGCCATTGTAAAACATGTATCCTCCGGTCTGTAGTCGATTCCATGGATGTAAAAATGGAATATTAAGGGAATATAAGAAGTGATTTCACAGACTGCACAATCCCAAACCCTGAAAAAGCGAAAGCTTTATATTGAGATGGGGATACCAGGTTAATCATGAGGCAGGCGATTCTGTTCCTCTTGCTTTTTATCGCTGCTGCAGGCGCAGCGGGAGCTTATGAAGAGGAGCGGGAGCTGGAAGCGGGTGCGTATGACGACTACGTCGAATTGATGTCCTCCTTTGAGAACCAGAGTCTTGAATCCCGGCTCGAAGCAAGGCTCTACACGGAAGGTGGGGAGGGCCCTCTGGCGCTGGAGTTTGAGCACTCCCTGGAGTCCGCTGGATACGAGGAGGAAGCGGAGATAAGGGTAACCTTCGAGGCACTTGTGGAGTTTGTTGATAAAAATGGAGACGGCGGCTTCACCCGGGAAGCAGACGAAGTGATTCAGGAAATCCCGCTGGGTGACAGAGGTACTGTCATCTATGGCAGACCTGCCTTAGAAAAGCTCACCACCGGTGGGAGCCAGGGGTACAAGCTCACTGCGGGAGGTGTAACACCGGAAGGCGCCGGCTTTGAGGTAAGCGGCATACTCTTCAGCACTCCCGCTACATACGGTGCGGAGTCTCTCAGCCCCACGGAGATGAAGGTGCTTGTGCGGATTTGGAATTTTCCCTTTGAAGAAGAGGACAGCAGAGTGGCACTGAGGGCGAAGGTGTACTCAGAAAAAGGGGTGGAAGCAGACGGAAGTTATTTCTACACAGAGTCTGAAACCACCATGGTGTACTTCGACTGGCTCGGTACAGTAACCAGCGACGGCTCCGCAGCATCTGCTGCAGTGACATCTGCACTATCTGATGATGAATGGCTCGTATTTGTTGCCTATCCGCGGGGCGGGGAAGTGGTACATGACCCCATCGCCGGTGTTGTGCAGAAGGGTCAGACGAAGCCCGCTCCTGCATCGGCTGCTGGAGGCAAAGAGAAGGGTGGAATCTGTGGACCCACGGCGCTTCTTTTGCTTTCTCTTCTGCCCACCGCAGTATATCTCTCACTGAAGAGGAGGACGTGAAAGCTTTTTAATCCCCCACCCACACCTCTATTTATGCTCGAGCTCGTACCCTTCGCACTTCTCTCCTTCGCCACGACCTTCCTGCTCACCCCGAAGGTTATGGCGTGGGCGGCGAAACACGGCTACGTAGGCGTGGACCTGCACAAAGAGCTCAGGCCCAGCGTACCGGAGCAGGGGGGCATCGCGGTTGTTGCCGGCTTTCTCGCACCGGCGCTGCTCTACGCTATTCTGTTCCAGGCGAGCGCGGGCTTCTACGTCACTCTCCTGGCAGTGCTCCTGGTGGCGGCGCTGGGCTACTACGACAGAATAAGGCGCCTCTCCGCGAGGGAGAAGCTGCTCTACCCCGCGGCTATAGGCGTGCTCCTCCTGCCCTTCGTGAAGGACACCTCAATAGCGGGTGTGGAGCTGGGCATGGTGTACCTCCTCGCCCTCCCCATCGCCTTCATGTGCGCGTGCAACTTCACCAACATGCTCGCCGGCTTCAACGGCCTTGAGATAGGCACCGGGGCAATAGCCTCACTGGGCGTTGCTGCTGTGGCGCTGCTCAAAGGCGAGCAGGAGAGCCTCGCCATCGCCCTGCTGCTCTTTGCCTCCCTCATCGCTTTCCTTTACTACAACCGCTATCCCGCGAGAGTCTTTCCCGGCGATGTTGCCACGCTCGCAATAGGTGCCGCGCTTTTCCCGGCTGTAGTGTTCGGAAAGCTGGAGCTGGAGGGTGCGCTAATCTTCCTGCCCTACGCCGCCGACGCTGCGCTGAAGTTCTTCAGCGCCGGCGTCATGACCCGGGAGTCGCAGCAGCCAACGCCACTGAGAGGGGGGCTTCTGCACGCACCTGAGCGGGGGAACCTCTCCCTGCCCAGGCTGCTTCTCAGGCTCAGGCCCATGAGGGAGCCCCATGCGGTGGCTCTCGTCTGGGCTGTGGAGCTCGCGTGCGCAGCAGCGGCAGTTGCTCTGGCTCTGCGGTAGTTTTATATCTCCGCGAGAAGAGCTTGCAGCATGCTCTGGGTGGACATAACCAACCTGCCCCATGTGCCCTTCTTTGAGAGGTTCATAAAGGCAAGGCGCTGCCTTGTCACGGCCAGGAGGCACAGCTTCCTGGAGGAGATGCTCAGGGCGAGGGGGATAAGCTTCATCTCAGTGGGTGAGCACGGGCTCAGCATGGAGGAGAAACTCATCGCCAGTGCGGAGCGGATAATAGGCCTCGCAAAGACGCTTTCTGGCAAAAGAATCTCGGCGAGCATAGCCAAGCACAGCGTTGAGGCACCAAGAGTTGCCTTTGGGCTGGGAATACCCCACTACCACTTCGTGGACAACGAATATGCGGAGCACCAGAACCGGCTCACGCTAAGCCTGTGCACCAGGGTTATCGCCCCCGAGGCGACGGACAGGGGAAAGCTTCTGGAGCAGGGGGCGACGGGGAGGAGACTCGTCACCTTCAGGGGCGTGCTTGAGGTGGTGCAGGTGAGAGGCTTTGCCCCCGACGACTCGCTGATTAAATCCCTCAGGCTGGGCCGCTTTGTCCTCCTCCGTCCACCCCCTCTGGGTGCGGCGTACTACCAGGGCAGGGAGAGGACGCAGCATGCGATAGATGCGCTGCGCGGGAGGGGATACCATGTGGTGGTCATACCCCGGGGTGAGGAGAGCTACTCCCGCTGCGTTTCCCTGCGCAATGTGGATGCGCTCAGCTTAGCTTACCATGCGGAGGCGGTGATAAGCGAAGGCGGTACGATGAACCGCGAGGCAGCGCTGCTGGGCACGCCCGCCATATCCCTCTATCCGCAGCCCCTGCTGGGCGTTGACAGGTACCTGATAGAGCTGGGGCTGATGAAGCACGCGC
>WANX01000051.1 GCA_015521565.1 Candidatus Hydrothermarchaeota archaeon | reverse complement strand
TGTGTAGTAGTGAACCAGCTGCTCGGGCAGGTAGGCACGCTCCAGCACGTAGCTTCGCTGTGAAGCGCTCAGCATAGAGAAAAAGAAAAGATTCGCAAGCGCAGAGTTATTGCTTTGGACCAGTGGGAGAGGAACATGCCCTAATTATAAAAGTTCCATCAATTCTTCTTTACTTATACCTGCCTGCTTTAGAATTTCTAGCAATGTCCCTTTGGGCAAATCACGCTTATGAAAGGGTACAACAACTCTTCTTTTTGTCTTAGGATTGTAGTATAAATGATGGCTTCCTTTAGTCCTATCCAACACGAATCCTTTCTTTTTCAGTACTTTGATAATTTTCGGTGGGGTAAGGGAAGGGAGCTTAGGCATGGGCTTTCCGGACATTTACAGTTAAGGTGTATTCCAGAGTACCTTCCTCGGTGGGGACCTCTTCACCATGCTCTCTCAAACTTTCTATGTACACCTCGATGGCCTCTTTTGCCATCTCTATAGCCTCTTCTATTGTGTCCCCATACGTAACACAGCCGGGAAGTGAGGGAACTATTACTGTATATCCTCCCTCCGGCTCTTTTCTAAGCAGAATTCGATAGGTTAGTTGTTTCATACAACCACCTCTTATTGTATAGGGGTTACTATAAAAGTTTTAGGATAACGTTTAATGGACAATATGGAGTGAAACAATGTTTGTGCAAATTTATTTTAAGCAACAGCTCCGAAGAAGAAATTAAAAATATACTCGCACAGGCGCAGGGTTATTGCTGTTAATATATTTTCTCCTAATAGGATGGGAATACTCGACAGACTTTTTGGAAGGCGCTCACAGAGCAAGAAGCGGGGCAGAAGCTTCGAGGCGTTTCAGATAGAGCCCACCTCCCGCTGCAACCTGCGCTGCAGGATGTGTCCCCGCTCCAGGCATGCAAAAAGCTGGCGCGTTGGCGACCTGGATATGGAGAGCTACAGGAAGCTCTCCGCGGATTTTCATCTCACCAGGCACGTGCACCTCCAGGGCTGGGGCGAGCCCCTGCTCCACAAGGGTATAGTGGAGATGGTTAGAATAGCAAAGCAGCGCGGGTGTGCGGTGGGGCTGACCACAAATGCTACGCTGCTCAGCATGGAGCTGGCGGAGGAGCTTGTAAGCACTGGCCTCGACGTGGTGGGGATTTCAATAGCCGGCGCCGCCGGGGAGACCCACTCTGAAATTAGGGTCGGCTCCTCTCTGGAGGAGGTCCTCGGGGGTGTAAGGAATCTGATTAATGCAAAAAAAAGCATCGCCTCACGAAAACCCAGGGTTGTGCTCTCTTTTATGCTCACCACCGTGAGCATTCACGAGCTTCCCGAAGCGGTTAACCTTGCCAAAAAGCTGGGCGTTGACGAGCTCGTTGCGACCAACCTGGACTACCCCTGCGATGAGCTGGGCGACTCTATGCGGGTCTTCTCCTGCGGTAGGCCAAAGCAGGAGTACGGGAGGCTGCTGAGGGAGGCGCGGAGGAGGGCGGCAAAGCTGAGGCTCAGCTTCAGGCACTACCCGCTTGAGATGCAGGAGCGCGACGTGTGCGAACTCGACCCCTCGCGCAACCTGTACATAGCCCACGACTGCTCCCTCGGTCCCTGCGTCTACCTGAACCAGAGCAGGGAGAGGATACCCCGAATTTTCTGCGGCAGGCGCCTTGAGGTGGAGAGGGTGCACTTCGGCAGCGCCTGCGCCCAGGGAATAGCCGGGATATTAAGGGAAGCCGCCTACAGGGAGTTTTCTGGAGCCTTTGTCAGGCGACGGCGGGGCTATGCGCAGATTATGAGCGCCCTGTCCTCGGAGACCAGCCTGGGAGAGCTTTCAAGGCTTGAGGAGAAGCTGAAAGAACACCTGCGGAAGAACCCCCTGCCAGAGCCCTGCAGAACCTGCTACAAGGCCTACGGGATATAGCAATGTTAACCTTCTGCCTTTATCTATGCAGCTGACGAAGAGTGTATTCATCCTCGCTCCGCCAGAGGTGGTGTTCAGGACCATAGCAAATGTGCCCCTGAGGCTGAGCCTCAACCCCTTCTGGCGCGTTCTTGAGGTGAGGAAGCTAACCCCGGGAGAGCTCTCCCCCGGCACGAGGTTCAGGGTCAGGTTAAGGAGCGGCGACAGGGAGATTGCGTACACCAGCGAGTGCGTGGAGCTTGAGGAGAACAGAAAGCTGCGCAGCATAGCAAGAGAGGCGGGTTTTGAGGTTCTGCTAACCCTCAGGAGGGTTGCTGGAGGCACACTGCTCACCCATACGGAGCTTCTCAGGGACGGTGAGGAGAAGCTTGAGGCAGCGGAGGAGGTGCTTGAAGCCTGGCTGGACAATCTCAGGCGCTACACAGAGGTTGCCAACTCCAGGTTCAGCTTCCTCCTGCCACTGGTGAAGCGCTGGCTTCTCAGAAGCCCCCGGGACAGGGAGCTTATAAAGCTCATGCTGATAATAGACCTGGGCCTGAGCCTGGGGGCACTGCTCGCGGTTGCAGCAGCCAGGCTCCTGTTCTAAAGCTTTATTACCCCCCTCGGAAATTTATCTTCATGCACACCGTCTCCAGCAGCGTTCTGGTGAGAGCACCCCTGGATAAGGTCAGGAGAGTGGTCTTCGACCTGGAGAAGCGCCTGCGCCTGCACCCCGCGTGGCACGTGCTGGCCTTTGAGGAGCTGGGCGAGAACAGGTTCAGGGTGAGGGTGAGGAAGGAGAGCGGTGAGGAGAAGGAGCTAACGCTTCTGGTGGAGCAGGGGGATAACAGGGTCTCCTACAGGGACGAAGGGAGCGAGCTTGAGGCTGAGCTGCTCATCGAAGAGGCCGAACAGGGGGTAAAGCTGACCCAGATTGAGAGGTTCTCCCTCCCCTGGGAGCCCAGCGAGAAGACCCTGAAAGGCATGGAGGAGGAGCTCAGGTTCTGGCTCGAGGCAATAAAACACTACTGCGAGCTGCGCGACAACCCCGTTGCAAGAACCTCCAGGTTTATAATCGACAACTTTTTGCTGCGCTTACCCCCGCAGCAGCGCCGCATTGTTTTTCTGATTATAATTCTGAACGCAGGGATTCTGCTGCTATTCATCCTCACCTTCGCCGGAATGAAGATTGCAAAATCGATTTTGAGCACTTAGGTTCGGGTTAAAAATAACACATGATTATAATACATTTTTTAAAAATTTTTCATTTTTTCAGAAACACGAAAGTGGGGCGTTAAGTTTATATAGGTGTTTCTACTCCTAAACTTTGGAAAGGCAACGTTTCCAGAGAAAAAGGAGGTCATAGCATGGGACTGGAAAGCCTACCGCCGACGGCGTATATTGCGATAGGTGTGTTGTTGGTAGCGAACATCCTTATATACAAATTCATACTGAAAGGCAGCGAAAAGAAGGTAAGTGAATTTATGACATCACCTGTGGTTACTGTGCCTCCTTCCGCTACTGTGAAGGAGGCTTCCCAGGTAATGAGTGAAAAGAATATCAGCTGCGTTGTGGTTGAGAGTGATGGAAAACCCGTGGGGATAATAACTGAGAAGGATATAACCAGACTATTTTCTGAAGGCAAAAGCGATGGCACACCGGTTGAGGAGGTAATGTCCAAGCCGGTGATATTTACGGGCGTGGATGCCAACATAGAGTACGTGGTAAGGACGATGATACAGAATGGCATCCGCAGACTGCCCGTTATAAAGGATGGCAAACTTGTGGGCATAGTGACCGAGAGCGACATAGTGCGTCAGATGCCGGACCTCATCCCCAGAGTAAAGAGGACAATGGGCTGGGACTACGTTGACCCCAGGGTTGCCAGGGAGATGGAGGAGTGGTTTGATAAGAACAAGGGCAAAACCTGGGAGGAGCTGGAGAAGGAGTTTCCAAAGTGGTATGCCACCCTTGAAGAGAGGAACATGGTGAGGGAAGGGGAGAGGCTGAAGGTTTACGAGATAGCAAAGAAAGAGTTTGAGAAAAGGCAGGGTGCATGACAGAAACCAGCAGGGTGCTGAAGTTCAGTCTGGAGAAGGAGCGCATAGAGCACCTGTACGATGCAATTGTAGAATTCTGGCTGGGCAGAAGGTGGTCTCTGGGGAGGGGAAGCAGGCCTTTTTCAATAGAGCTCACCAAGGGTTCGATGCTGGGGATGCTCTGGGGCGGATGGCGCTCCATGAGCATAAAGCTGAGCATTGAAGAAGACGGAATCACGGCCCGGGTGAACCTCTTTATACCTTTCACGAATATCACGGAATGGATGGAAAAGAAGTTTGACGAAGAGCTCGGTGAGATGCGGGAGTATATAAGCAGGGCCCTCTCAGAGGATTAGCCCTTCTCAATGCGCACCGCTCTTTTAAGCCGTCTGCCGGAGATGTTCCCGGCCACAGCTCCCAGGGTAAAGGCTGCAAAAAAATAGGCGAGGACCTCTATGGCAAAACCCTTCTGACCTCCGAAGAGCAGGGCGGTTAGCAGCGTAAAGGCGGCTGCCACCGCAAAGCCGTATGGCACCGCCTTCTCCAGCAGGGTCCACCTGTCCTCCCCGGAGTGCCTGAAGCCAAAGTATAGGCCGGCTGAAAAGGATATGAGGTCAAACACCATGAACAGAAATTGGGTGTGGTGGTGTAAATATTTTTCGCGCCTCTTCCGGGGTAATGTTTTTATTCTCCCGGGGGTATCTACTTTTCATGCAGGACATCTTTGAGCGCATCAGAATCCCTGCCATGCTGCTGTTCTCCGCCCTCGGAGTCTACTACCTCCTCACAGACAACTTTCGCAATGCCATCCTGGCCTTCATAGTGGTTGTCATCTGGAGCAAGGAGTTCGACAGACTCATGGCCAGAATTTTCAGCAGATGAATCCTGAAGTCTCCTGCTGAGTTTCATTGAGAGGAGGGTGACTCCCAGAAAGATTACAATGAAGCCGACGAAGGCCAGAAGCCACAGAATAAGGGTATTTATGGATAGCAGTTCCATGTATATCCCTCTGCCTGTGCCTTTATCTACTTTTTGGTTTTCTGCCAGAGGAGAGGATTTGCACCTTTCTGTATGCGTGCAGACACGCTGCTTGGCGCTGCAGGCCTGGTGCTTGTTGTTTCCGGGCTGCTGATACCCGCCTTTACTGGAAGCACAGAGTCCACCAGATATACGGTAAATCCGGGGGAGGTTCTGCAGGTGAAGCTCTCCCTGGAGAAAAGGGAAAGGGTGGTGGGCTTCTTTTCCGTGGGCGGGGAGCCCCCTGAGATAGGCTTCAGTGTGGTATCACCGGCGGGAGGGATTGTTGGCTATGCCCTCGAACCTCCCGCCAACTTTGTTGCTCCGGGGGTTGTAACAGGATGGCACAACTTCAACTTTCTGGCGGAGGAGAGGGGCGATTATGTGCTGGTATTTAACAATACAGCCTATTCTTCAAAAAAGAGCATCCGGCTCAGACTTGCAAGGACGCCGGCGCAGCTTGGGATACATCCCACAAATCTGCTGATCCTGCTGGGATTTGCACTCATTTTCCTGCGCTACGTGGTGGATGAGCTGCTGGAAAAGAGGTACAAACCGGTGGGGCCTGAAGACTTTGAGTACCTCGGGAATGGGGTATTTGGTCTCAGAGATGACCCCGGGGTCAGGGTGAAGCTTGGCAACCTGCCCAGTGAGCTGGAAGCAGAGCTCAGGAGGTTTGGGTACACCCCAAGAAGCAGAATCGCCCTGTACAACTCACTGCGGAAAATGGCGGAGGAAAAATAAGATTTTATAGGCAGCATGAAAAGTAATATTATGCGCCTTTTCCACAGGGGAGAGGCCAGGCTTGAGAAGTTCCGCAGGGTGCTGGAGCTGTACATAGCAGGAATGGCCGGGCGGAGTATCCCGGTGCATCCCGCGAAGCAGGCGTACACAGACACCAGGGAGATATTCCTCCCCCGGGATGTTGAGCTGGGCAGTTATGATGCTGAGCTGCGGCTGTACAAGCTGGCAGCCCTTTACCTGTATGCCCAGATGGAGCAGGATTCCCTGAGGGACGTAGAGCAGCGTCTCAGGCGGTTTCCCAACAGAAGACTGGCCCAGGACATCTTTTCCCTTGCAGAGTATTCCAGGCTTGAGGGCATGCTAATACGGAGATACAGGGGGCTGAGGCGGGAGTTCTCACTGCTCAAAAGAGCCCTATGGGCTGGAAGGCGCTCAGATTTTGGCGGGATGGAGGAGAGGGAGGCAGCTCTTGAAGCTCTGGCCCAGCTCCTTCTCGGAGGCAGATTGAAAGGAGAACTTCCGGTAGAGGTGAGAGAGGTTGTAGAAGTGTGCCATTCAAAGATTGAGCGGCTTCGTGCCCGTGAGGCGGGTCTCGAGGATACCTGGAGGACTGTGGGTGAGATATATGCTCTCATAATGAGGCTGAACGGTGGCTACAGGAGACGCGCACAGGTGGAGTACGTGGGGGAGGTTAAGCCAAAGGAGGTGAAGAGGGCGGAGAAGAAAAGGCGGAGGTTCGGCTCAGGTGAGAGTGAGCTGGGAGTGAGCAGAGAGGAGAGGAGCCTGAGGTCCAGGATATTCGGCTTCCTGTCCAGGGGCTTTCTCGGCAGCATGGACATAAATGTGGGCGGCGGTAAGAGCTTCGGCGGAAGAATTGACAGGCTGAGCAAGCAGGCAGAGTACAGGGAGATGCGCACCGCCTCCTCTGGTGGCGAAGATTCGGGCAGGATACCCATGGACTACTCCGCTCCCGGAAGTGACGGTTTTATCTTTCTGCGGCGGAGGAAGAGAGGTCACCTGTACCCGGAGTGGGACTACCGGCGCAGGAAGTACCACAGAGAGTGGTGCACAGTGCTGGAGAGACGTACACAGCTACGGGATGCAGAGCTGGTTAGAAGGATTCTCAAAAAGTATTCGGGACTGGTGAAGCTCATAAAAAGGCGCTTCGAGGCGATGCGGCAGGAGGTGCACCGCCTCAGGAAGCAGCACGATGGTGATGAGGTGGACATAGATGCCTGGGTAAGCTGCTATGTAGATCTGGAGGCGGGCATATCCCCCGATGAAAAGTTCTACTCCAGGCTGGTTAAGCGCCAGCGGGATGTAAGCGTTGCCTTTCTTCTTGACCAGAGCAACTCCACCTCTGGCAGAACTCTGGAGGTGGAAAGAGAAGCACTGGTGCTCATGCACCAGGCACTCAAAACGCTGGGCGACAGACATGCGGTCTATGCCTTCTCCAGCAACACGAGGTGGGAGTGCAACTTCACAGTGGTTAAGGAGTTCCGTGAAACCGGTATAGATGGAATCGCTGGCGTAACTCCGGGTGGCTACACCCGCATAGGTGCCGCAATCAGGCACGCATGCAGAAAACTTGGCTCCCAGAGCTCCCGGGATAAGGTGCTCATCCTGCTAACCGACGGCGCACCCATGGACTACGACGGCTACGACGGCCGCTACGCCCTGGAAGATACCAGAATGGCCGTGCTGGAGGCCAGGAAGAGGGGTATTCAGGTGATATGCATCACAGTTGACACGGAGGCAGGGGAGTATCTTCCAAAGATGTTCGGAGACAGGGGATATGTGGTAATAGGCAGTGTCTCCCAGTTGCCCCGGAGGCTGCCTCCACTTTATGCCAGGCTGACGGCAGTGTAGGTGGTCTCCATGGTTACTCCAGTTTACGGTTTCGCCGGGATGCTCGCCTTTCCGTTTGTGCTGCTGCTTGCAAGCTTCCTCACCGCCAGAATTTACAGGATACGCCCGGGTATATACTGCGTTATGCTGGGCTTCGCATTAATGCTCGCCGGCTCCTATCTGGCGGGAATACCAGGATATGAGAAGCTTGGCTACTTCCTGGCTGGAAATGGAAGTGCCGACATGCTGCTTGGCGCTCTGCTTATCCTCGCCGGCAGAGATGGCATGCTGCTGCGCTTTTTCTAATAGGGGCTTACACCGTACTTCTTCTCGTACTCGAAGCGGTACCTGTCCATATGCGCCCGCGTTGTCATGTAAACGTCGTATATTGGATAGAACCAGAGCGCATATCGCGCCGCCACCATCCAGAGCTCCACTTCCGGGGAGTAGTTGACCAGTATGAAGACCATCAGTGAAAGCACTGTGAATACCACGCCCTTGCCATCCTCACCGCACAGGTAGTAGCCCACGATGGGGAGGTGGAAGAAGGAGAAAAATGCCTGGATTATCGCAAGCCAGTCCTTTTTTATTCCTCCCCTCTTCGCCCACTTGAAGTAGGGTCCCTTTCCCTTTGGCATGTAGGGTTTTAGTACGCGCTTCTTCATCTCACCACCATTACCGGCATTTTTAACCTGCGGAAAACCTTCAGAGGAAGGTTGCGTGACTTCAGTTCCCACAGCCCGCGACGGCGCTTGCCACCCAGGATTACGAGGTCGTAGCTGCCCTCCTCCGCCTCTGCAATCACCTCCTCCACTGGATGGCCAAACCTGAGCTTTGTTCTGAATTTTACACCCGCGTCTCTCGCCAGCCTTTCAAACTCCTGCAGTATGCGTTCTGCTTCCTTCTGAAGCTCCTCCTTTACATAGGCCCTGTACTCCTCCCTGCCAACGGCGTAGATTTCGTGGGAAATGCGCTTCTCCAGCAGAAATCCGTCTATCACGTGCAGCGCTGTGAGCTCAGAGTTCAGTCCCCGTGCAAGCGCAAGCGCATACGCCACAGCCTTTCTGGTGTGTCCCTCACCGTCGATGCACAGCAGAACTCTCCGCATATTTATGGATAGAATCAGCTGCATAAAAACATTTGGCAAAAAAATAAAGGAAGATTGGGGACGCCCTTAGACGAATATCAGCGCCTTGAGGGTGCCGTACTTCCAGATCCCTGCCATCGCCAGTACCCAGACTATAAAGGCCACTATCAGGGCGAAGATGTCCTCCCTGCGCTCTGAGGCAAAGACCTTCTTATCCCTTTCCTCAAGAGTCTCTCCAGCTGCCATTACTTAGTCACCACCCAGGTATCTACTCCGAAGGCGTATATCACAAGAAGCGATATCACAGCCTTCGCGATTCCTGCACCAATGCCAATGGAGAACGCTGTGCCGCCTGCCTTCTTGAGGTCCTCGATGACGATGTTGAGACCTATGCCTGCGAAGCCCCAGGCGAAGAAGAACTTCCGGGCGTCCTTGTACAGCGCCTTATCAACGCTCTTCTCAACACCGCCCACTATGGAGTTGAAAAGCACCAGTGCAAAGAAGCCCAGCACGAAGATTGGGAACTTCTCCTGTATGACCTGCCACTTGTTTATGCCCTTCGCCGCCGCCTCCTCTGCGCTGAGCGGGCGGAAGATGTAGTACCAGATAGCGGCGAGCACCACTATGGGTATGAAGACAACCCTCACTATGTTCACTATGGTTGCGCTGTCTATGGCGAGGGGTTCTCCGGGCGCTGCCAGCGTTGAGTACCACTCCGCCGCTGCGGTGAGCTGCGCCGTATTCAGAATTGCGGTAGCCACCCATGCGCCGAAAATTGGCTGTGGCATATCCAGGGCCTGGCCGATGTAGGGTGTTATGAACAGCATGGCGGTACCGAAGAGCAGGATCGTGGCTATGCTGTACAGAAGGTCAGTGGGCTGTGCCCTAACCACCGGCGAGGTTGCAATAATTGCAGAGACACCGCAGATGCCAACACCTGCACCCAGGCAACCCGCCAGTGAATCACGCACACCGAAGCGCTGACCGAGCACCCAGATGACCACGGCAGTTCCCAGCACGAAGAGCAGCACCACTATGAGCGCTGCAGCCCCGACGGCGATGACGTTCTGTATGGTGTAGTGGATACCCATTATAATTATACCCGGTTTTATAATGGGCCTGGTAACGTTCACGCCGTCCTGCAACACCTTTGGTATTCCCACTGTGTTTCTGATTATCATACCGCCAAGCAGCAGAAGCATGACGTACTTGACCTGAGCGTCATTGTAGAGGAAGTCTGCCCAGGCAGCACCCGCCTTCGCCTGTGCCTTTATGAAGGCCTCCACGTTCAGCATTATCACCATGAAGATGAACGTAGCTATGAGCCCTGGCAGGTTGCGCTTGATCTCCTCGCCACTGGTCATCCACCAAAAAGCTCCCTTACCAGCCATGTCTACTCCACCTCCTGTCAGTTATTTTTCGAATCCTCCCGGCTTCCTGCAAGCCGCCGGTAGCCACAAGTGCTTCCACCAACTAATCACCTCCTCTATATCCTCCAACTCTATTTTAGCTCCAGAGGGTATATAAAGCCTTTTCGGAGTTTTGCAAGAAAAGCACATTTTTTTGCAAAACCGCTGTTAAATTTGTATTTAATAATGACATATCTCTTAAATTTATTATTATTAATAATGATAATTCTTCTCGGTATTTTTATATACAAAACCCGGAGAGTAATTCTCATGCAAATGTCACAGAGCTCTGTCGGCGAGACCCTTGCAAGGGCTCTGCCCTACATCGAGAAGTTCTACGGCAGCTACGTGGTGATAAAGTACGGCGGGCACGCAATGCTCGACGGGGAGGCAAAGGCGTGGACGATTCGCGACACCATGCTGCTGCGCTACGTTGGCATGAAACCGGTGGTGGTGCATGGTGGCGGCCCAGAGATAACGCGTGCGATGGAAAAGATGGGCAAGACCCCCCGCTTTGTCGCGGGTTTGAGGTACACCGACGAGGAGACTCTGGATATAGTGAAGATGGTGCTTGTGGGAAAGATAAACACCGAGCTTGTTTCGCTATTCAACGCCTTCGGCGCAAAGTCGGTGGGACTCTCGGGCAAAGATGGGAGCCTGATAGTTGCGAAAAAGCGTTCCGGTATGGTGGTTAAGGAGGGCGGTGAGGAGAGGGAGGTAGACCTTGGTCTGGTGGGTGAAACAGATAAGGTAAACCCCGAGATAATCCACATCCTGAGCGAGCACGGGTACATACCCGTAATTTCTCCAATAGGACTCACGAAGGACGGCACCAGCCTGAACCTGAACGCAGACACCGTGGCTGGTGACATCGCGGCTGCGCTCAGGGCAAAGAAGCTAATAATACTCACGGATGTGCCCGGCATACTGCGCGATCTCAGCGATGAATCCAGCGTAATAAAAGAGCTCAGGACGACGCAGATAAAGAGCCTTGTAAAGAAGGGTGTTATAAAGGGTTCTATGCTGCCCAAAGTTGATGCGTGCAGACGTGCTCTGCTGGGAGGCGTGGAGAAGGCGCACATAATTGACGGCAGGCTAAAGCATGCGATTCTGCTCGAGCTCTTCACCGACGAGGGTATAGGCACCATGATTGTGAGATGATAAGGGAAAGAAAGCTCTACAAGCTGCGCTCCCGGGACGAAGACTTTGTGGTTGAGGAGATTGTAAGCATGCCCCGTGCTGAGCACGGGCGCTACTCGCTCTACCGCATGACAAAGCGCAAGCTTACCACCATCGAAGCGCTTAAGATTCTTGCGAAGAAGAAGCGCGTTGCATTGAGCGAGATTTCCTACGCTGGCCTGAAGGACAAACACGGCATAGCTGTGCAGCATTTAACAGCACCTCGAAGATACGATCTGAGCATAGAGGAGAGAAACTTCAAGGTTGAGTTCCTCTACCACACCGGCGAGAGGCTTCGCCTGGGAATGCATCTGGGAAACCGCTTCACCATAACCCTGCGCAAGGTAAAGCGCAAAGCGTACGGGAGGCTTCTCTACAACCTGCCCCGCTTCAAGGGGGCGCAGATACCAAACTATTACGACAGTCAGCGCTTTGGTTCGCTGCGCGGAACAAATCGCTTTCTGGCGGAGGAGGTGATGAGGGGCAACTACGAAGAGGCGCTCAGGCTTCACCTCACTTCTGTTTACAGGAAGCAGAAGGGCTATGTGAAGAGGATTAAGCGCTTCATTGCCGAACACTGGGGCGACTGGCGCACGTGCAGGCGTTACCTGGAGCGGGAGAGGAGCTACGAGAACTTCCTGAAGATAGTCTCCTTTCTTGAGCGCGAGGAGGATTTTGAGGCGGCGCTCCGCCTGATACCCAGTGAAATGCGCACGCTGTATGCGGCAAGCTACCAGAGCTTTATCTGGAACGAGGCGCTCAAGCGCATGCTTCTCGAAGCGCTGGGCAGCAGTGCCCTTGAAGAGGTGGAGTACCTCGCGGGTGTGCTGTACTTTCCAAAGCTCCCGCATGTGCACACCCTTAAAGATGTCCTTCCGGGAAAAAAGCTTGAGATGCCCTCACCGGAGAGCAGAGAGAGACTCTTCGCCGAGCTGCTGGAGGAGCGCGGCCTTGAGCTGAGGGACATGCGCAGGCTTGAGAAGCTTGGCATGCCCCTGGCGAGAAATGAACGCAGCCTGCTCTTCTCACCAGAAGAGCTCCGTCTTCTCGACAGGGGCTCCGAGGCAGGCTCTCTGTGGCTGACGCTGGGCTTCATCCTCCCTCCTGGAAGCTATGCCACGGTCGTGCTCAAGGCGCTGGTGAGCGCTTAGCTGTTAATAGTACCGCAGGAGAGGAGTACGCCTACCAGACCTGCTACGGAATAAGCGACAGGGTTATAGCGGCGCTTTTAGCTCTGCACGGGGACGACGCCGGAACATCTCAAGCGACAGGGCGAAGGAGATGAGCTACTACGCCAACGTGCTCTCCGAAATCAGGAGGTACCTGGAGAGCAAGGGGGGAAAGCTGTCCCAAGCTCAGATAAGGCTGATAATGCGCGAGCTTGAGTCCAACGAGCACTTCACAGACACCTACACCATCCCTGGCTCCGTGCAGCGCAGCATGTTCGTGAGGGTGGTCCAGAGGTACACGGGGCTCTCAAGGAGCCTGATTGAGTCCTTTCTGTAAAAAAAGTGGGGCTAAAGCCCCGGAGCCTCTTTTACAGCCTCAAACACCCCGGTATTGTCCATGGTCCCGCCGAAGTACCACGCACCTGCACCAGCTGCTTTCAGCACCACATCCTCACCGCTGTGGGTTTCGCTTCTCAGTGGGATGGCAGCCTTCCTGTCAAACCTCACACCACCTCCTTCATGCACCTGAGCCAGCACTCGTATGCTTCAACTTCAACGTGAGCCAACGTGTGTACGCCTTATCCATAGGCAACGCAAAATTTACCGCCTATATAGTACAGAGGACCGCAAAGGGATAGGAGGGCGATTGTTATAAAGTAAGGCTCATTCTTCGCTGAGGAGCAGAATTTCATATATCTTCTTCCTGTGGCCAAAGGCGATCAGAATAACCTCTCTTCTTTCTTCATCTACTTTGTAATCAGCCTGTACCTGTTTTTTACTCTAACAGAGCGATAACTGGACAGAGCATATTTTAGAGGTTTTCCACAATTTGGGTTCTCAATGATCTTTTCTATTCTCTCCATCAAACTCTCAACAAGTTCCTTATTCTTTCTAAATTTTTTAACGTTTTTATGAAAAGTCTTCGTGAATTTTAGCTTATACTTCAAAAAGCATCCTCCGGAGTTCTTTGGTGCTGCTAACTTCTGTTATTCTGCCTTCTCTTATGTCCTCTTCACTTTTAGAGATTTGAGCCAGCAGATTCTTATCGCTGATAATCTCCAGAGTTTCCATCAGAGACTCAAGCTCGTCTATTAACTTCTCAAAGTCCTCTTTGCTGAGAACAATCTTGCCGTCGACTTCTTTTGTTCTGAGTATTTCTATCATCACCGCACCTCTCTCAAATGGTGGAATATTAACTATTGCAATATGCTCCAGGGTGATTGTTATAAGGTGAGAACCTGCCTCATCTTATCCGGAGGATATGGGGATAAACGCCCTCAAACTCCTCATCCCCAGTAACAATTGTCCCCTTTTTATCAATGGCAGTTGCCACGACAAAGGCATCCGCATAGGCGAGGCTGTGCTCCGCCTTTACCCTTGCCGCACTCAGGGCTATGCACTCATTAACCTCTTCAAACGTCACAGGCCAGGTTTTAACTGTGGCGACAGCCTCGTTGGCTTTTGAGGTGCCGAGCTCCCTCGCCACAATGTAGTAAACCTCCCCCAGGTTGACGTAATTTACGAAAACCTCTGCTTCTCGCACTTCAGCCTTATCAAGCAACTCCTCCACCTTATCTGCACCTTCCTCATCCCCGAGGTAGGCGAGAATTGCAAAACTGTCCAAAACGTAATTCATCACCCTCGCTCCAGCCTTTTCTCCTTCTCTTTGTACTC
>WANX01000050.1 GCA_015521565.1 Candidatus Hydrothermarchaeota archaeon | reverse complement strand
GCTCGCAACCACAAGCGCGTGCATTAAAGTATCTCCTCCCTGAGCCTGACCACCTCGCCTATGACTGTAACCGCAGGCGGCTTCAGCCTGGCCTCCTCGGCGCGCTCTATTATGTCTGCGAGGGTGCCGGTTATAACCCGCTGCTCCTCGAGAGTGCCCTTCTCGATTATCGCAACCGGCGTGTCTAGCGAGCGTGAGCGCCTGAACTCGGCGATTATCTTTGGCAGGTTCTTCACGCCCATGAGTATCACGATGGTGTCGCCCTTGAGGGAGGCGTAGTCCAGGCGGTCCTCCTTTCTCGCGGCGAGGTGCCCTGTTACGAGGACAACACTCGAGGCTACGCCGCGGTGGGTTATGGGTATGCCCGCAAGCGCGGGCACTGCGATGGCGGAGCTCACCCCGGGCACGACTTCCACGGCTATGCCGTGCCTGCGAAGCGCAATCGCCTCCTCGCCGCCTCTCCCGAAGACGAAGGGGTCGCCCCCCTTTAAGCGCACCACCAGCTTGCCCTCCTCCGCCTTCTCAATCAGGAGCCGGTTTATCTCCTCCTGGGTGAAGGTGTGCCTGCCAGCCTGCTTTCCCACGTATATGAGCTCCGCCTCAGGCTTCGCATACGCGAGCAGCTTCCTGCTCACCAGGCGGTCGTAGACTATGACGTCGGCGCTCTGGATGAGCTTCATCCCCTTTACTGTTATCAGCTCCGGGTCCCCGGGCCCGCCGCCCACGAGGTAAACCTTCTTCATCACTCTAACCCCAGGCTTTTCCTGAGCACCTCCAGGTTAACCTCGCCCGCGGAGGCGAGCTTCCTCTCAGCTATGTCGTTCACCACCACCTTCGCGGGAGCAAATATCGCAGGGTTTATCTTGTAGAAGTCGTAGTTCGCCTCCCTGAAAATCTCTTCGAAGGTCTTGCCGTACGCGGGCGAAAGCGACGAGGGAAGCTTCTCCGCCTCTATGCCCTCGCAGGCGAGGTAGACCTCGCCGCCGTAGATAATCATGTCGTTGGTGACGCCCATCATCCTCGCGTCGCCGCCCACGATGGGCGCGACGGGGGCAACGCCAAGGGCAGAGTGTATCTTTGCGGTGTCGTAGCCCAGGTGCTGGGCCTTGTAGAGCGCGGTCTCGACAACGCGCGCCGAGATCTGCACCGCCCCTGCGAGGGAGGCGGTGCGCGCTATGAGTACGTAGAGGTTCTCCTCCTCTATCCCACATGCCTGGGCAATGCTTTTAACCACCTCCTCGCCCGGATACTTGCTCGCTTCAAGCGCAATAAGCGCCTCCCCGCTCTTCTCCTCGTAGCCCAGCGCCTGGTAGGTCTCCTTTGGCTTCTTTGCCAGTATCCTTGCCGGGCCTGAGCCCAGGGAGAAGAAGCCCTCGCCCTTTATGCTCCAGCCCGCCTTCTGCGATGCCAGGCACGCTATGGCCGGCTTACGCACGCCAACCTCGACAGCGGGGAGAGTTGCGAAGCCGTAGTCGCGCATGCTGAGCTTAACCTCTCCCAGGCCGCCCATGCACGCCTCCGCGAAGAGCACGCCCGCGGCGAAGCTGCCCTCTGCCCTGACGCCGCAGTCTATGAGCGTTGCCCCGCCCACGCGCTCGACGCTTATCTCCAGCTCATCCTGACGACGAATCATTTCCCTCGCAATCTCGCATGCGGAGCGGTTCAGGTTCATGGCACCACCTTTTCTTAAAAATCGGCACAGGGTATATAAATCTACTCCCGCAGGAATACGGCAGACTTTTTATTTCTGAGTATGTGTTTGAGGAGGCTGTTACAGTTACCCTTGTGAGAACGAAGAATCTGGGGCTTGCGCTCAGGCTCGGGGAAGTCCTGCTCAACTCTGAAATTGAGATTCTCAGAGTTGATGAGGACGCCTTCACTCTGGCGTGGGAAATTTTCAGGGAGGCAAAGCTGAGTTTTACCGACTGCACCAGCTTAGCTCTGATGAGACTATACGGCATCCCCACCATAATAACCTTCGACAGGGGCTTTGCAGCGCACGGGATTAGAGTTTTGCCGCAATTATAAAAAGCGAGGAGATTCGTCGTTAGATGCATCTTGGGAATAACCATACTCAACACATCATGAGGAAAAGCCAAAGGGGTGTGAAAACAACCTCATCCCTGCAGTCCAGCACATCCTTTGTTACAACGATGCCCGGGCATTTGTCGTGCTCCCTCTGGAACTGCCTTATACCTTTGAGCTCACTTTTGCGTATTTCATTCCTGTACTTGCACTCTATGGCTACAGGTCTTCTGAATACCTCAAAAACTATATCCACCTCCTTACCCTGCGCCGTCCTCCAGTAAAACAGCTCCAGCCTGCTTCCCGGCTCTAAGTTGAATTTGAGCCTTCTGCAGTGGTCATGAACAAGAGTTTCGACGATCTTGCCGAGTTCGGCTGCGTCTTCGAGAAGCGTCTCATGCAACTCACCAACAATGGCGTTTCTCAGCCCCACATTGCTGAGGTAAAGCTTCTTCGCTTTTCTAATCCTGGATGCCCTGCTTTTAGAATAAAACTCAGCCCTGCTCGAAAGGAACACCGATTCCAGATAATTCAGGTACTTTATCAGAGTGTCTTTTTTCAGCCCCAATGTTCCGGATAAGCTCGAATAATCAACCCGCTGAGAGGACTGATCGGCTATCAAAATCACAAGCTCTTCCAGCGCTCTGGGGTCACGCAGATTGAAAATCCTGATAATGTCTTTGTATATGGTGAGGTTCAGGTAGGTTCTGAGCCTTTCAGCACACTCATCCAGTGACTCGATCTCTAAAAGTCCGGGATAACCGTCTTTGAGAAGATATGTCTGCAGAAGAATTTTAATTTCATCCTCATACGGTGCAAGGGTTGAGTAGGACTCTTTCAGGGCATTATAAAACAGGCCGGGATTGGATTTTTTAATAGAAGCAACAAAAGCGTCTCTAAGAGTACTGTTGACCATCTTAAAAATAGAGTCCTTCTCGGGCATGTGATACCTCAGGAAGTCCAGAAACTTAAGAGGAAACATAATTTGAATGGTTATTCTGCCCGCCAGGGATTCAGAACTTCCCTGTAGAATGTTCGCACTTGAGGAGGAGATTATGAACTTTATTGGGTACTTCAGGTCATACCAGCCCTTGAGCACGCGGCTCCAGTTTTCAAGCCTGCAAACCTCATCGAGGAATACATATATCCTGTCACCAAGCCTGGAAACAGGCTCTTTAAGAACCCGGGTGGAGTATATCTCGAGGATATCGTTCAGCGGGGTATCCATAATGGTGGTGAGATACGGGTAGTCAAAGGAGACGTAAAGAATACGCTTTGGATTCACTTTTTTCTCACGTATAAGGTATTCAATCAGCTGGTACATCATGGTTGTTTTTCCAACCTGTCTTGGCCCAATTATGGCGGTTATCTCCCCTTCACCCAGCCCTTTATCTCTGATGACGTAAAAATCACGTCTTTTAAATGGTTTTGTCAGGTTCTCCGGCACGCCGGCAGTCTCCCACCAGGGGTTCTGACGGTGAAGCAGCTTTATAACTTTTT
>WANX01000049.1 GCA_015521565.1 Candidatus Hydrothermarchaeota archaeon | reverse complement strand
CGCAGGGGATGAGCACCTTCTTTTCAGGATTTAAAATTGCAATTAGCTCAGCCATGAAGTCTATGCCGCAGGCCACGACAACGCTCGCTTTGCTCTTCCTCGCAAAAAGGGCGCACTCCAGCTTGTTTCCCACGAAGTCGGCAAGCTCCTGCACTTCGGCGCGCTGAAAGTTGTGCGCCACAATTACTGCGCCGTGCTCCTCCTTTAGCTTCGCTATACTGCGCTCAATCTTGGCTATAGCTCTGCCCCCTGTAGTTGGCGATAGCACGCTTAAGGGCGCGAACTCCTACGAGCTTGCAGCATTTATTTATCTCCGGCAGGCCTCCTGCGGCGCGCTCTATGTCCTCAAGGCCCAGCTTCTCGGCCTCCGCGATGCTCTTCCCTTCAGCCAGGCCAGCGAGAATCTCGCTGCTCGCTATCGCGGCTGCGCAGCTGTACGCCCGGAAGCGCGCCTCCTTAATTACCCCGCCCTCAACCTTAATGTAAAACACCACCTCGTCGTCGCAGAGGGGGTGCGTAGCCCTGCCAACGCCGCTGGCATCGCTCAGCTCGCCCTCATGCTCAGCTCCCCGAAGCAGCCTGGCTAATTGTTCACCCCTCAGCGGCATCTCCCTTCCCCTTTTTCTTCCTGTAGTCTGCTATCGCCGCCTTTAAGCCATCGCTGGCGAGGAGGGAGCAGTGCATCTTTATTGGCGGAAGGCCGCCAACCGCCTCGGCAACGTCGTCCTTGCTTATCTTCTCAGCCTCTTCAAGGGTCTTGCCCTTGGCAAGCTCCGTCACCATGCTGCTCGTGCCTATCGCCGCGGCGCAGCCGAAGGTCTCGAACTTTATGTCCTCGATAATCTCCTCGCCCTTCTCGTTCTTCCCCACTTTAATATAGATGTACATCACGTCCCCGCAGGCGGGGTTGCCAACCTTGCCCACGCCGTCGGGGTTCTCCATCCTCCCCATGTTCCTGGGGTTCCTGAAGTGGTCTATCAATATCTTGCTATACATGCCTATGCTCGCCTCCTTTCCACTCTGTTCCCTCTACATAATCCTCAAAGCTCTCCTTGAAGGGTGAGATATCGCGCAGGCGCTTCACAACCCGCGGAAGAACCTCGAGCAGGCGCTTCACGTGCTCCCGGGTTGTGAACCTCCCCAGCGTTACCCGCAGCGAGCCGTGCGCCTCGGCGTGGCTCAGCCCTATGGCAGTGAGCACATGACTCGGCTCCAGCGTCGGCGAGGAGCACGCGCTCCCGGTGCTGGCGCTTATGCCAGCGAAGTCCAGCTCCAGTATGAGCCCCTCGCCCTCAATGAAGGCAAAGGCGAAGTTCGCATTCCCGGGAAGGCGCCTCTCGGGGTGACCATTCAGGCGGGTGCGCGGAATCCTGAGCACCTCGCGGATGAGCTCGTCTCGAAGCTTCCTCAGCCTCTCCGCCTCGCTTCGCATCTCCTTCTTCGCTATCTCAGCCGCCCTGCCGAATCCCACTATTCCGGGCACGTTCTCAGTGCCTGAGCGCAGCTTCCTCTCCTGCCCGCCGCCGTGCAGCAGCGCCTCAAGGCGGGTGCCCTTCGCCACGTAGAGCGCCCCCACGCCCTTGGGACCGTACATCTTGTGGGCACTCAGCGCGAGAAGGTCCACGCCAAGCCTGGCAACGTCTATCTCCACGCTCCCGTTGCTTATGCACGCGTCGCTGAAGAAGGCAACTCCCCTGTCCTGAGCCACCTCCGCGAGCTCTGCAATCGGCTCTATGGTGCCAATCTCGTTGTTGGCGTGGTTCACTATCGCCAGGATTGTATCCCCGCGAATTGCCTGCTCCAGCGTCTCCGGGGAAACAAAGCCGTACTCATCCACGTCCAGGTAGGAAACCTCGAAACCCCTCTCAGCCAGCCAGCGGCACGCCTCGAGCACCGCGAAGTGCTCTATTTTTGAAACGACGATGTGCTTCCCCCTCTTCTTGTTCTTCAGTGCAAAGCCCTTTATCGCCAGGTTGCACGCCTCGGTTCCGCCTGAGGTGAAGATAATCTCCTCAGGCGAGGCGTTTATGAGCTCTGCCACCTTTGCGCGAGCCTCCTCCACCGCCTGCTTTGCCTCCTGCCCGAAGGAGTAGAAGCTCGTGGGGTTGCCGTACCTCTCTGTGAAGTAGGGCAGCATCGCCTCAACCACGCGCCCGTCCACGGGTGTGGTGGAGGCGTAGTCCAGGTAGACTCTCTCCATCTAAGCCTTCCTCCTTACGTAAACCTTTATTATCCCGCCTTCTCGCTGGTAGCCGAGGTACTCGTTTCCGGTGACCCTGCACCAGGCGGGCATGTCCTCGAGCACTTCCTCATCGTCGGCAACTATCTCCAGAACTTCCCCGACGGCAAGCTTTTGCAAAGCCTCCTGGGCTCTTGCAAGAGGCACAGGGCAGTGCACCCCCAGGCAGTCGATGCTGAGCTTCGGCTTCATCCTCCCCTCAACCTGCGAATAACCTCCCCTGCCTCCTGAGCGAGCCTTACCACGTCGGCCTCGCTCATGGGCACGCCCAGGGAGAAGAGCACGGCCCCGCGTATAAGCTCAGCGCTGAGCCCCATGGCGGCGAGCACGTGGCTCGCCTTCGCGGCGCGTGCCATGCAGGGCGAGCCGGAGGTTATGTGCACGCCCCTCGCGCTCAGCTCCGCGACGACTGTCTCGCCCTCCACGCCAGCGACGCTGATATGAGCGTACATAGGATTTACCTCGCTCGGGTGGCCGTTTATCTTGGCCTCGGGCACCTCTTCCTGAAACTCCGCGAGGAATCTCTGCCTCAGCCTGCGCAGCTTTTCCAGGCGGCTGCGCATCTCCCTCTCTGCAAGCTCCGCGGCCTTGCCCATCCCCACTATTCCGGGGACGTTCTCTGTCCCCGCGCGGTAGCCGCGCTCCTGTATCCCGCCCTCGATGAGGGGGAGCAGTCTTGTCCCACGCGCAAGGTAGAGCGCTCCCACGCCCTTGGGGCCGTAGAAGCGGTGCGCCGATAGCGTGTACATATCCACGCCCAGCTCCTCCACCTTCGCGGGCACTACGCCAGCGCTGCTGACGCCGTCGCAGTGCAGGGCTATCCCCCGCTCCTCGGCGATCTCGGCAACCTCTTTAATCGGCTGAAGGCTGCCGACCTCGTGGTTGGCGTGCTGCACAGAGATTAAAATAGTGTCCTCGCGGATCGCCCGCTCCAGCTCCTCCACTCTAATGCGAGCGTGCTCATCCACGCCCACGCGGGTGACCTGCACCCCCTCGCGGGCAAGGCTCTGGAGCGGGTGCATCACTGAGTAGTGCTCCACCGCGGAAACCACCACATGCTTCCCCCGCGCCCTGTTTGCGTGAATAAAGCCCTTTATCGCCAGGTTGTTCGCCTCCGCCCCGCCGGAGGTGAAGATTATCTCCTCGGTGCTCGCCCCCAGCAGGTTCGCAACGCGCTCCCGGGCTTCTTCCACGGCGCGCCTCGCTTTTAGCGCAAAGTCGTTCAGGCTGGAGGGGTTTGCGTAAAGCTCGTCGAAGTAGGGAAGCATCTCCTGCATGACCTCTGGCAGCACGGGCGTAGAAGAGGTGTAGTCCGCGTATATCATTCTCCTCTTCCCATCGCCGCTCCCTATCGTCGCAAAATTGTTTGAAAACATTTAAGTCTCGCCCGCAGAGATTCTGTGCATGCTCCCCCTGATCCTCGCGGCGCTGATATGGGGAACCACGCCCATAGCCGCGAAGCTCGCCTACGCTCAGGGCACCTCGCCCCTCGTGGTGGTAGAGGTGAGGCTTGCCACGGGTGCGCTGCTCTTTGCGCTCTACCTGCGCAGCTTCCGCGTTTCACGGCTTGTGAGCCGCGAGCTTCTTACCCTCGCTGTTTTTGGCCTGGCAGCGAACTTCCTGACCTACCACCTGGCGGTGAGGTACACCTCTGCTGCGGCAGCCCAGGTGCTGGAGAGCACCTCCGTGGCCTTCGCCGCTCTGCTCGCCTTTCTGCTGCGCGAAGAAATGCCGGGCAGGCGGAGGCTTCTTGCGGTGATGGCAAGCCTCGCCGGCTCGGCGCTCATCTTCTACTCCCACGCGGGCATCAGTCTGCTGGGCGATGCGCTTGCCCTGCTGGCGGCGCTTACCTGGGCGCTCTTCACAGTGCTCGCCTCGCGTTTGCTTGCGCAGCAACGCGAGGAGGAGGTGCTCCTCTCCGCCTTTGGCATAGCTGCACTTGCACTGCTACCCTTTGCCTCTGTCTCGGCAGCAATCAGCCTAAGCGGCGCTGTTATAGCGCTCGCCATGGGCGTGGTGCACACCTTCTTAGCCTACCTGCTCTACTTCAGGGGCATTGCAGAGGCTAAGCCCATCGCCGCGACCATTGCCTTTGCGCTCTCGCCGGTGGTGGCGATTGCGCTCTCGGCGCTTGTGCTGCGCGAGGCGCTCTCCTCCGCCTTTTTCGCAGGTGCGGCGCTGATTCTCGCAGGCATAGCCCTGGTGAGGAGGTAGTTTTCCAATGTTAGCCTCCTCTGCGAGAGCATGGAGATAATCACCACCTTCCCGCAGGGTCTTCGCTACGCGTGCACGCCGGAGAGCTGCTTTGTGTGCTGCTCCCTTCTGGAGGAGATACCCATAACCATCCAGGAGATAAACCGCGTCAAAGCTCTGGGCTACGCGGACTTCTACGAGGCGAGGAGCGGGCGGTACTTCATAAAGAAGCCCTGCGTCTTCCTCGAGGGCAGGCTGTGCCTTCTCCACAAAAGGCACGGCAAAAGCGAGAAGTTCATGAGCTGCCGCAAGTACCCCTTCTCCGCAAGCGTCCTGGACAACGGAAGCGTGGTTGTGGATGTTAAGTGGACCTGCCCTGGCATAGGCTTCGACGCGGGGGAGGAGATAACGGGTGCGCTGCTCCGCGGGGAGTTCCTGGAGGACCTGCTGAGGAGCGGTGCCGAGCAGGTGAGGCGCGGTGAGGTGGTCTACCTGCACAGCCCCAGCGGGCAGCAGATTCCCTGGAGGGCGCTTGTAAAGCTGTACTCAGGAATACTCGAAACCCTCGCGGGTGAGAGATTCTACGACTTTATCCTCCTGCTCACCGCCGCGGTTCGCCACGTGGGCGCTTCCTTAGGGGGGAGGAGCTTTGTCTCCGCCCGGGAGGCGGAGGAGGCGCTTCAGGGCTTCAGGGAGCGCTACCGCGGGGAGAGGGAGGCGCTGCTCCGCGGGGTGAAGGCGCAGGCGCAGGTGGCGGTGGACATCCTGGCAATATACGACTACTTCGACGACCTCTTTGAATTCAGGATAAACCCCGGCTTTGCGGCGAGGAAGCTGGGGATAGCCGAGGAGCTTAGCTTCGACGAGGACTTCGCGGGGCTCTTCTCAAAGCCCCTGAGCGGGGAAGCTCAGCGCTTGCTTGCGGCGCACGCGGGGCAGAGCTTTATGGAGACGCTTGCAAGACCCTGGGACCTGCCCTCCAGCTACTTCTTTGCGCTGGGCGTGGCCTGCGTCTCCGACTACCTCGCGCGGCTGCTCGCCGGCAGAGAGGTTACCCGCGACGACGCGAGGCGTGCCCTTAGCCTTGTGGACTTTTTAAACAAGCACTACCACTCCTTCCGGGAATACTACTTCCCCCGCTACCCCGAGCTGGGGATGCAGTATCTGCAGTTTCTGCTGGGGGGCGTGCTGGAGTAGCACGCGTTTTTTGGGCTAACTGCCCGAATTTAAAAAATGGGCGGAGTTTTAAAAGCCAGCCCTGGCGATGCTGTCTCTGTAGAACCTGTGTATCTCGCGCTTCTGCTGCTCTGAGAAATTGCGCACGTATCTATCCTCGGCAAGCCTTCTGCCGGTCTTTGCCTCCCACTCGCCCGCGGGCGTGCTGAACCTCTTCTGCACGCGGTCGCGGTAAAGCTCGGGTAGGACGTTGAAGGAGCAGAAGGGCACAACCCGGAGGTCCGGCAGTGCGTAGTGCACGCAGCACTTTTTAACCCTCGCGATATCGTAGTTGTACGCGTCCTGGAAGTGCATCATCCCTATAAACAGGGAGTTGCGGTTCAGCTCCTTCAGCTCCGCATAGGAGCCCCTGGTCAGCGAGGAGATGAGCACCCGTTTAAGGTCCAGATAGGGTGGCTTCTTCTCTTCGTCTATAAAGCGCGAGATGTTCGCCAGTGCCTTAATTATTGAGATTCCCCTGCCCGCGAGCTTGAAGCGTGAGTGCTCCACCTCAAAGCTCAGCTCCTGGAGAAACTCCAGAAAGCCCTCCACGTCAAAGAAGCGGGTAAGCGGTACCAGCTTATTTCCCTGCCTGAAGGCATAGGTTGCCATTCCGCACGCGAAGTGGGTGGAGAGACGGTACTTGTGGGTGGAGAATATCGCCTCCATAAAGCCGGTGAGTCTTGTGGTGCTGGGCACAGGGAAGAAGTCCTCCCGCGCTATAGCACCGGAGGTCTGCTCCTCTATAGCCTTTATAACCCCGGGTATGGTGATGCGCTGCTTCTCCCGCTCCCGGCGGGGCATCCTGCCCACGAGTGAGACGGGCTGGAAGTTAACACCGCGCACAACATCCAGGTGGGCGAAGGCAAAGCGCAGTATATCGCCCAGCTCGTGGTCGTTTCTGCCCCGTATCACCGTGGGCACGAGGACAATGCTCATGCCCGCTGCGCGTGCATTGTGCACCACCCCGGGCACCTCGTAGTAGTTCTTCGGGTTTGTGTCCGGCGTAACCCCGTCGAAGCTCATGTACAGGATTATGTGCCCGTTTCTGCTTCCCACCTCTTTTACCTTCTTCATCAGCTCCAGGTTTCGGGAGAGCTCTATACCGTTGGTGTTGAGCAGCACGTGCTGAAATCCCGCCTCCCGGCAGGCGGCAATTATATCGAGCAGGTCCTCTCTGAGGGTGGGCTCACCGCCGGTGAGCTGCACCGCCTCGGCTCCTACAGGGCGCTCCTTCCGCAGCACAGCAAGCATGCGCTTTATGCGCTCCAGCGAGGGTTCGTATATGTATCCGTCCTCTCTGGCGTAGAAAAAGCAGTACCAGCACGCCAGGTTGCAGCGGTTTGTCACGACGATGTTAGCCAAGCCGGTGTGGGATTCGTGCTCTTCGCACAGGCCGCACTTCAGCGGGCACCTCGCCTTTGGTGCTTCGACGTGGGGGTTGTGGAGCTTTAAGCCAGCGTCCGCGAACCTCTCGGCAAAGTGGTACATGTCCGCATCTTCCCAGTATACCTCCCTGGTTACACCATGGTTTGAGCAGTACTTTGCTATCCACACCCTGCCGTCCTTTTCATAAACCACGGCATCTACAACCATTGCAGAGAAGTTCTTTTCAGAAACGCACTCAGGACAAAGCGAAGATGTGCGGCGCAGAATTCTCACATCCTCACCGGCAACGCTCGAGAGAAAGCCAGCATCACCGTGGCGGTCTAAATCACTGTTAAATGGCGCACTCTGGCTTTCCATTCACTCATCCTCCCTGTTTATAAATAATGGATAATTAACTTTTTCTACTAATCTTTATTTTACCTGATATTTAAGCTTTCGCTTTTTCAGGCACTGGCACCACACATACGGGCGTATGTCGTCACTTCTCCAGCAGCTGGACAACCATCTCTTCGAATCTGTCCTCGGGTATATACCCCACCGCACCGCCCACCACGTCGCCAGAGGCATTGAAGAGTATAAATGTGGGTGTGCCCATAACCCCGTATTCACCGGCCAACGAGCGTTCTCTGTCGAAGTTCAAAACTACGAAATTCACCCTGTCCCCGTACTTTGTCTTCATTTTCTCAACTACAGGCTGCATCTGCACACAAATTTTGCACCATGTGGCTGAAAACTCAAGAACGGTGGGTTTTCCGCTTTTCAGTGCTGCTTCATAGTCTTTGCGCGAGTCAAAATTCATTTTCCCCTCTTCGGTGGTGCAGGCCGCCACCAGCACAACCAGCAGAAGAACGGCAACCACCCTGGGCATGCAATCACGCTCCTGCCAGAATAATTATGTGCATCAAATAAAACCTTTGCGCAGTGCCTGTGAGGTAAAGGATGTGCAGACAGGTCATGTGGTCGAATGAGTGGATGTTTGCAGCTCCCACACAGAAAGAGGCTTCATACCTCAGTTGCTATCCGTCCGGCCTGCGCCGAGCGGGATGAGGAATGGTTCTCCTGTATGGGAACACGCCACCTTTCTGCCGGAGGTCGTTTACACAGAAGAAGAGCCTGCCATTCGTTGTGCAGCGGCGGCGGTGCTTGTCCTGTCTGTCCTGCTTGTGTTCCTGTTGAAGAACGCTAAGTAGTATTATCGGGCATCATCTTCTTTATGTCTATAAGTATGAGCAGTCTTCCGTCCACCTTTCCCACACCTTTGACGAATTCGTTGGTGTTTCCGACTGCGGGTGGTGGTGATATACTTTCTTCCGGTATCTGGATCACTCCAGTCACAGCGTCCACGATAATTCCCATATTTTCT
>WANX01000048.1 GCA_015521565.1 Candidatus Hydrothermarchaeota archaeon | reverse complement strand
GCCCTGTGCCTGTGGTGATAGCGGGCGGACCAAAAATGGGCTCAGACCGCGAGGTTCTCGAGATGGTGGCTGGGGCAATAGAAGCAGGTGCCGCAGGAACAAGCATAGGAAGAAACATCTTCCAGCATAAAAACCCGACCAAAATGGTGAGGGCAATCGCAGCTATTGTGCACGGGGGAAAAGACGTGGAAGAAGCTATGAAAATGCTTTGAATGAGCGCCTATTGAGAAAGGAGTGGGCTGATTTTGAGATATACGGAGAGGTGCACCACTGTGCGTGGCTTCATCCCGGCAGCACGGGTGTAAACACAACTTTTTATTAATTTTTGAATTTTTTGAGATTTATTTTAAAAATAATAATAACGGGGAGTAAAGAAAAAAAATATTTAAAGATTGAAATATTTTTGAAGACAAATTTTTTATATTCTTTACGTGCATGAGTTATGTGATGGAAATACTTCTTGTTGATGATGACGAAGAGGTGGCAGAGCTTGCCCAGCTTCTCCTTATAAAGCGCGGGCACAGCGTGAGGCATGTGCCCACAGGTGAGGATTGCCTTTCTCTTCTGGACTCCGGATACCATCCGGACCTGATTCTTATGGATGTATTTATGCCGGGAAAAGATGGACTCCAGATAACCCGCGAGATAAAGCGCAACCCCAGGACGAAGGACATACCTGTGCTGCTGTTCACTGTCATGGGCACCCTCAGCGGAATAGAGGAGGCGGCAAAAAAGGCGGGTGCAATAGGTTATATCCCCAAGCCCTTCAACAGGAGTGAGTTTCTGGCCTACATCGAGAGCGTGGCAAAGGCGTGAGTGTCTCAGCGCTCATAGGGCTCATCACAGCTCAGTTCGCCCATCACTCATCATCGACATACCTCAGCACAAAGAGTACCCACCACAACCTATTTTATAAGCTTCTCCCCGGGCATTACAAATTTGAGGAAGATTAACAATCTGGCAGGAGTTCCAGGCTCAGCCCGGCACGTGCGAGCTCCTCCTCTGCCTCCTCCCTGCTCTTCGCCTTCCGGAGAATAAGCCTTACAGTCTCCCTCACCTCCCAGGGGAATATAACCCATGCATCGGTTTCTGTGACGTACAGGTCGGGCACAACCTCTGAGCCGGGCTTTTTTATAAGAGTAACCACAAAAATATCTCCGGCGCCCCTTTCCTCCAGATGCTTCTTTGCCATGCTGAGGCTCTTTCCGGTGTCTGCGATGTCATCCACCAGAAGCACCTTCTTCCCGCTAACGTCTATCTGCGTGGGATGCAGAATTACCGGTTTTTCTGCAACCTCCCCTATACCCGTGTAAAACTTCACCCTCATAGTATGCAGCTCATCGCTGTCCAGCATGTCGCTAAGCAGCCTTGCAGGCACCCAGCCACCTCTGGCGATGCCGACTATTATGTCGAAGGGTACCCCCTTCCTTTTTATATCCCTGGCGAGGGCAAGGCACTGCCTCTCCACATCCTCCCAGCTCAATCTCAGGTACTTCACAACCTGCCCTCCAGCTGGTTCAGAATCTGCTCCTCCGGAATGAGCTTTATCACCTTGGTCAGCGTATTTTCAGGATAGGTCCTTATCCTTTCCGCCCTGTACTCCTGCAGCAGAGTCCTGAGCAGCTCCATGCGGGTGCCGGCATCCTGGAATAATGGTGCAACCTTTCCCCCAACCTGCGCGAGAACAACGGCCCTTACAATATCCTGGCTCGCCTCAATCCCAAAGCCCTCTGCCAGCTTGAGAAGCTCTCCCGTTGCAGCTGTTCTGACCACCGGGCGATTGAGCACAGGTGCCGTAAACTCCACCTTCCAGACGAGGGCATCAAAGTCTCCGCGCAGTACTGAGCGCAGTGTTGTGCTGTCAACCATGCTCTCGGCATAGAATACACCGCCTTTTTCACCGAGGGTGACCTTCTGTGGCTCCACCATGGAAAAGATTCCAACCACCACTGTATCGTCCACCAGAATAATCCTGTCAACTCTTATATTCTGCCTCAGCAGAGACCCCTCCGAGTAGGTGTACCCCTTCACCAGAGTTCCGATGACTCTTTCTGAGCCTCCCTCTTCATCTCCGGCAAATATCTCAGCCAGCCTTTTTCCGTCCACCTTCTGCTCTGAATCTATGAGCAACACCTCACCGGTAGCTCTGTTCGCAGCAAAACCTATCTCAACCTCACCGGTATCTGGATTAACTATAAATATTGCGGGAGTTTCCCTCTCCATTTCTGCCATGTCATTCTTTATAGAATTTAAAAGGTACAACCCTGCTCCGCCTGCAGCAACAATGAGGACTGCAAACAGCAAAACAACAATTCTGCTTGCCCTCATAAAAAACACCTCAACCTAAAATACAGGTTGCAGGTTGGATAAATAGTTTTCCGAGCGGGGGCCTCCACACAGGGTCTTGCAGACGTGAAATTCTGTTCAACAGTATTTAATAAATTTTTAAAAAATTAAACGTAAACTATATATTAGCGGTTGGTAATATTTAATTACAAATCTGCTGGTTGTTTGATGTTATAAAAGGTGAAGGTATGGCGCCTGAAGTAAAAAGGCGGGTTGCACCTGCGAGGGTGCTGGTGGTTGACGACGACCCTGATGTGGTCATTCTTCTGAACAAGGTCCTTTCGAAGCGGGGGTACCAGGTTGTCAGCTCCCTGAGCGGTGAGGAGGCGATTGAGAAGGCGGCTAAGGAGAAGCCCGACATCATCTTCATGGATATAATGATGCCCACAATGAACGGATGGGAGGCCGCGAGGGCGATAAAGGAGAACGAGGAGACCAGGCATATTCCAATAGTCTTCCTCTCTGTGCGAAAGGAGCCGGAGGATATAGAGAAGAGTCTGAAGTATGCGCATGCGGATGCCCACATAGGAAAGCCCATAAACTTCAACAAGCTCTACGAGGTAATAGAGAAGTACGCCCAGGCAAGTTAGGCGATGAGGTAGGTAGGCCTTATCTCTCTGATTTTAACCTCAGCGAATTTGCCTATCTCTCCGCTATTAACCACCACCTGTCTGTAGGCGTCGCTCCGCGCGAGCAGGGTTGAGCCCTTGCCGCGCTTTGTCACCAGCACCCTGAGCCTTCTGCCCAGATAGCGGCGGTTCCTCTCCATGCCAATCTCCCGCATCAGCCTGGTGAGCCTGCGGGAGCGCTCCTTCTTTATCCAGTCGTGGAGGTCCCTCAGCTTTGCCGCCTCCGTACCCGGGCGGGGTGAGAAGCGGGTGATGTTGAGCACCTCTGGCTTTATCTCCTGCACAAGCGTATAAGTCTCCTCAAAATCCTCCCCGCTCTCGGTGGGGTACCCGACTATAACGTCGGTTGAAAGGGTGCTCTCCGGGAAGCGCCGCCTGAACTCGGTGACGAGTTCGAGGAATTCCTCCACAGTGTACCCGCGGCGCATGTGGCGCAGCACCGCATCGCTGCCGCTCTGAACCGGCAGGTGCAGGAACTTGTAGATCTTCTCGCTCTCAAACGCCTTCAGGAGCCCGTCGAAGATCTCCCGCGCATAGGTGGGGTTCATCATGCCCACGCGTATTCTGAACTCATAGGGGAGTTCCACGAGCTCATTCAGCAGCTCGGGCAGCGTGGCAGAGATATCCCTGCCGTATACAGCGGTGTCCTGGGAGGTCAGCTGCACCTCGCGGTACCCCTGCCTCAGGGCGTGCTCAACCTCCTTCACAATACTCTCCACCGGAAAGCTCCTCAGCCTTCCGCGGGCAAAGCGCGTGGCGCAGTAGGAGCACGCCCCCAGGCAGCCCTCGCTTATCGCCACTATGGCGATGGCACTCCCGCGGTGGCGCAGCTTGGGCAGCTCCGGCTTGGCCGGCGGACTGGCGATGTGCACAGCCCTGCCCTCCAGGGCGCTGTTTATCTCGGCAATGCTCTGCAGCGGAAGCACCACGTCTGCACCAGAGGCGAGGGCAGCGCGCGGATTTGCACCCGGCAGGCAGCCTGTCAAAATCACCCTCCTGCCGGCTAACTTGTGCCTCCTCACCTCCCTGAGCACCTTGCGCTCTGTGAATCCCACCACGGCGCAGGAGTTCACCACCACGGCATCGCTCTGCTCCGGTGCAGCAGCAAGCTCGTGTCTCCTCGCCACCAGTGCTCTGAGTATCTCCGAGTCCCCCTGGTTCATTGTGCACCCGTAGGTTGAGATGTACACCCTCACGTTCTGCTCCCGGATTTATAACGTGGGCAAGGGGTATATAGCAGAAAGAAGAGGTAGGTGTATGAAGGTTGAAATCTTCGCCCTCAGGCTGCCCTATGTGAAGATGGGCGACGACGTAGCCGCGCTCATACTCGAAGCTCTGAAGGAGCAGTCGCTGGAGCTCCGCGATGGCGACGTTGTAGTGGTTACGGAGAAGATTGTTGCGAGGGCGGAGGGAAGGGAGGTGGAGCTGGACAGCGTAGCGCCCTCGGCGGAGGCGCAGAGGCTGGCCCGGGTTACCGGAAAGGACCCGCGCGTGGTGCAGCTCATCCTGGACGAGGCAAAAGAGGTGCTCGCGGTGGGGGAGAATTTTATCATCGTCGAAACCAGGCACGGCTTTGTGTGCGCCAACGCCGGCATAGACCAGAGCAACGTGGAGCAGGGCAGGGCCAAGCTTTTGCCTCTGGATCCAGACAGGAGCGCCGCCGGGATAAGGCGGAGACTTGAGGAGGCGACGGGAAAAAGGCTGGGCGTGGTCATCGCCGACTCCTTCGGCAGGAGCTTCCGCCTGGGCAGCGTGGGTGTTGCCATAGGCTGCTCCGGCATAGTGGCGCTTCTCGACAGACGTGGCGAGCGCGACTTCCTCGGAAGGGAGCTCAGGGTAACCCGCGTAGCTGTAGCCGACTGCATAGCCAGCGCCGCAAACCTGGTGATGGGCGAGGCAGCGGAGGGGATACCAGTCGCAGTGGTGCGCGGTCTCAGTGTGCTCGGGAAAGGCTCTGCAAGAGACCTGATACGTCCAAAGGAGAGCGACGTGTTCAGGAGATAAATTTTCCCTTGTTATCCTAAGGCAGAATTAAAAAATCAGCGGGCGTGGTCTAGCCTGGCAAGACCTTGGCCTTCCAAGCCAATGACCCGGGTTCAAATCCCGGCGCCCGCATATTGTGTTTGCAACGCAAGCTTTTTAACTCAGGGGCTAAATAACAACGCTTGCCTATGAACAGGGAGCTTGGTGGCAGGACTGAAAGGGCGCTTGAGACCCTGGGGTATGCTGCAGGCTTTACTTTTCTCCAGCTCCTTCTGGTCTATGTCCTCATGGCTCTGAAGCTCTTCGACAGGTACAACGTCTTCCTTGCCTTCAGACACTTCTTTGAGACCTACCTCTTCTTTCTGGACAGGCTCTACTTCCTGGTGGTCACCCTGCTTTATAAGATATTCGGGCTGTCCTACCCCTACGTTCTCGGGTTCAACAATGTTTTTAAGCTGGTGTTTTTCATTATATTCCTGACAAATCTGGTACTCTTTGCGTATATAAGAAGGCGGGAAAAATGAAGATAGCTGATATTAAAGAGGGTAAGATTCTGGGAGTGAACTTTGTGGACCTTATCGTTGTGACCCTCGTTCTCTTCCTCGCCATATCCTTCATGCGCACAGTGCTGCATGACCCCCTGAGCTTCAGCGGAGAGGAGGTGTACAAGGCGGTGAAGACCTACAACAGGCTGGAAAGCAAGGGCTTTCTGGCAGAAGCAGAGGTGGAGGCCACCGCCGTAGGCGACCCCACCGGGAGTGAGCGCCGGCTCAGGGGGCTTGTAGTCTCCGCAAGGGGGGGTACCCTTTATATTAAGAACTCATACGGCGACGAGTTGAGTGTGGGCGGAAGCATGAGCTACCTCGAGGACATGGCAGCAAAGCGGATCACCCTGATTCCCGTCTATGCCGCGTCGCTGAGCTTCTACTCCAACATCACCAGGTTTGCCAACTTCAGCCAGCTTATACTCAGCCTGGAAGCGTTGAAGCGCACCACTGGCGCGAGCAGTGTTGTGCTCTCCGGTGAGGTGAGCATCTCTCAGCCGGAGACGAGGTTCCTGGAGGTCAAGAAAGCCGTGGAATCATGCTACCTGTGTCTCAACGCAAGGGTATTCAAGATAGGCGACGACCTCTACGTGCTCTCCCTGCGGGTGGTGGAGCTGGGCGAACTCGAGAGGCTCAATCTGAGTAGCGGTGAGGTGGTTGCGAGAAACCTCCGCATCTACCTGGGATATGAGGAAGAGCTGGAGTACAGCCAGGTGGAAGATGCAAGAGGCACTGCAAAAAGACTGGGCTTTCTCAGAGATGTGGGAGAGGCGACCTATGTCAGCGTTGCTGAGCTCCTGTAGAGCAGCGCACCTTACATTGAAGGGGGCCTTTTTCCTCTCCAGGGCGCTGGAGAGGAGTATTCTTCTGGGCTTTCTGGGTCGGTGTTTCGCCTTTGTGGAGAGAAGCTTCGCCACCTCTGCCTTAAGACGCGCAGCCCTGCATCTACCCCGTCTTTATCCGGAAAGGCTATTCTGTGCTTTAGACAGGCTGAACACAGCCCTGCCCGGCATTAGTGTTTCGCCGGCCGTGCTTTTTGCCCTGGCCTATCTGCTCTTCCTCAGCGCCGGCGACCTGAGCATGGTCTCCTTCTCACTGGTGCTCCTCTTCCTGCTGTGCTTCGGTGCTGCCTTCTCCATGTCCTCCAGGATAAAGGTGAGGAGGCTCATCTTCGAGGAGAGTGTCCTGAGGCTGGGGATAGCGCTTCTCCTGCTGTCGCTTCTCGCCCTCTGCCTTGACCTGTACCGCGCCTACACTCTGCCCGTGCTCGACCCAGCGGCAAGAGCAAAGCTCAGCGTACCCTACACCTATCTGGCCACCTTTCTCGTGCCTGGCGGGGTCTTAATTGCCGCACTCCTGGGAGGGCGCTACGCAGCCGGTGGCCTGAGCCTGCGGGAGGTCAGGATGTACACCTTTGCCCTCACCCTGGCGGTGGTGTTCCTGGTGAGTCTTCTCGGCTACCGCACCCAGACGGTGGTATCTCTGCTCGCCTTTGCCACGGTGCTGCACCGCTACAGGGTCATAGGCAGAGCCGAGCTGTTCCTGGGCGTGGCGGGTGTTCTTCTCGCCGTTGTGCTGCTGGGCTACTACCGCACCTCTGCCCTGGGAAGTGAAGCCTCTGTGCTCCAGGTTCTCACCGGCAGGATGGCAATGACAATAATGCTCTACGACTACACCGTGAATGCCCTGTACCAGAAGGGGCTTCTGCTCCTGGGCTATTACCGCGGTGAGGTGGCGCTTGCCACTTTCTCCTCCTTTCTGGACTTCATCCCCGGTTACTCCCTGGGTCCGCGCACCATAGTGGCAATGAACTTCGGGGTGAGCGGTGTATCCCTGACCTCGACGCTCCTGGGCACAGTGGTGCTCGACCTGGGCATCGCCGGCGTTGTGCTCTTTGCGGCAGCGCTTGGCAGTGTGCTCGGCTCTGTTTATGCCCTCTCAAACCAGGGCTCGACTCTGGGAACCGCACTCTTCGCCACCTGCTTCGCATACCTCATAGCCGGGATTGAGACCGGCCTGGTGGACTTCAGCGTTTTTGTGCTCTACGGCTTTGCCGCCTTTGTGGCGCTCGCATCAGCGGCGGGGGAGGAGTAGCATGCGTATCCTGCTTCTCACCCAGTGGAAGCCTGCTCGCGGAGGGGTGGTAACCCATGTGGAGCAGGTAATAAAGCGCCTCCCCCACGAGTTCATAATAATTACCTACCCGCGCCTCCCCAAGATACCCCTGCTGAGGGCGACGGGCTTCCTGTTTTTCGGCTTCTTCAGGGCGCTCAGGTACAGAGACTGCGACATCATCCACGCCCACTACGCCGTGCCTCAGGGTCTTCTGGGAGCACTCCTCAGCCGTGTGCTCCGCCTTCCTCTGGTGGTTACCGTCCATGGCTCAGATCTGCTCAGACTTGCAAAGCATCCCGCAGGCAGGGTACTGGTGAGGTTTGTGCTCAACGAAGCAGACGCGGTCGTTGCTGTGAGCAGTTTCTTAAAGCAGCGCGCCATGGAGCTTGGGGTGAACACCGGAAAATTAAGGGTGATATACGGCGGTGTGGAGCTTCCGGAGAAGGTGCACCGGCACCGCGGGCAGAGGGTGCTCTTCGTGGGCAGCCTGGTCAGGCACAAGGGTGTGGATGTGCTGCTCAGGGCCTTTCGCATTGTAAAGCAGCGTCTTCCAGAGACAGAGCTTATTATAGTGGGTAACGGCAGGGACAGGCAAAAGCTTGAGGAACTGTGCAGAGCTCTTGAGCTCAGGGATGTGCGCTTCGAGGGCGAGCAGTGTGAGCTCTCTGGCTACTACTCCAGCTCCAGGGTGCTCGCCCTGCCATCGCGTACCGAGGGTTTCGGTCTCGCAGCACTTGAGGCTATGGCCCACTCCCTTCCCGTGGTTGCTGCACGGGTTGGCGGAATACCTGAGGTGGTGGTGCACCGCGAGACGGGCATCCTGGTGGAGAGGGATAACCCCGAAGCTCTCGCAGAAGCCCTTGCAGAGGTTCTCACAGACGACACGCTGTGGAGGAGGCTCTCCTCACAGGCGAGGAGGCAGGCCTCCGGGTTTTCCTGGGAGAGAACTGCACAGAGGTATGCGGAACTGTATGAGGAGCTGGTATAATGAGGCGCGTTTTTTCACCCGAGTTTGTGTTTCCGGCAGTTTATCTGCTCTTCCTCGCCCTCGCTCTCTCAGCCTACAGGATAGAGACCACGGCACGCTACCTGATACCCGCCTTCGGTGTACCGGGCCTGGAGAGCGTGGGGCTCACCCTCCTGGGTATACTCCTCGTGCTTGCCGGAATAAGGCTCGGCAGGAAGTTCAGAGTGAGATTTAATCCAGACCACCTGCTGCCAGCGATGGCGCTGCTCTCCCTCTATGCCCTGCAGTCCGTCTTCCCTGAGCAGACACCCCTCAACATCGCCATCGCTCTGGGCAGCATCGGTTTCTGGCTGGTGTTCACCCGCAGGGGCAGCGCCACACTTCTGCTTTCCGGCGCATACGCTCTTGCCGTGGCGGCGGCGGCGCTTACTCTGAGTCAGGGCATACCCCTCTTCGAGGCCAGCTTCCGCCAGAGTGTGGCGGTTTCCCCGGCGAGGGCCGTGTTTCACGGTCTTGCGGTGCTGTCGGCTGCGCTTCTCGCAGTGCTCATGCCATTAAGGATTGTTCTGCCCGGTACAGCTCTGCTCGCTCTTCTGGGGGTACTCTCTGGATTCAAAAGCGATGCCATAGCGGTGATTCTCAGCGGAACGCTTGCGGGGCTGATCTCAGGCAGGGTCTCCTTCCGCGGCATCGTCCTGGCCTTCGCTGGCGTCGCGGCGATACTGAGCGTGGTGAGCACCCACATAGCGAGCCTGGCCTACTCCACCTGGAAGATTCCGCCCCACCTCTACGTTTTTTACCGCACCGGCTTCACCTTTTCTGTGTTCGACAGAATTGTGGAGCTCTCCCTTCCCTGGGGGCTGCTCCACGGCCAGGCTATGCTCGATGTCAGCCAGACCATCACGAGCAGGGTGGTGCTGGACTACCGGAGGGAGCATATCATAACCTCCACCCTCTTTGGACCGGCCACGCTGGACTTTGGAATTCCAGGTCTCGTGGGTGCTGCTCTGCTGCTGGGCGCCTATCTCGGTGCGATGCACCGCCTTGCGAAGCACAGTCTGGGGAAAGCGTGCTATGCAGTTGCCCTTACCCATGTGCTTATTCTAATAGAAGTGGGAATCCAGCCCACCAGTGTGCTCTTCCTGCTCACCCTGCTTTACCTTTCGCTGAAGGGGAAGGAGCTCGGGAGGCGATAGCATGGTGCTGAGACTGCTGCTGGCACTTCTGCTGCTTGCGGGGTGTGCCTCTCCGGAAGAGGCCGCGCAGGATGTAAAGCTACCACCTCCGCCTCCGCAGCAGCCAGAGACCGGGCTTCAGTCCGCAGAGCCGGAGCGTCCACCTCCCGCACCTGCGGAATCTGAGCAGCGGAAGCGGCATGCCAACTTTTCCCTGGTGTGGAGCTTTGACACAGGCGAACCCGTGTACGGTGTGGACATGGGAAAGCGCTACATTGCCATCGCAAGCTACGACAACATGCTCCGTCTGATGAACAGAAGCGGCTCGGTGCTGTGGAGTTTCTCCACCCGTGGCAATGCCGAGGGTGTGGCACTGAGCGAGGGAGAAAACTTTCTGCTGGCAAGCAGCTATCTTGTGCCGGAGGCGAGGGTGTACCTTTTCTCCATTGGAGAGAACACCAGCCTGCTCTGGGAGAAGAGGTTTGAGACGCAGGTGAAGGGGGTTGCTGTTTCAGAAAGGCTGCGCCTGGCGGTAGTGGGGGACAGCAGCGGGGTAGTCCGCGCCTACTCCTTTACAGGGGAGCCGCGCTGGAGCTTTAAAATAGAGAAAAGCGCCTGGGGTGCGTGGGACGTGGAGATGGGCAATGGAATCTGCGTCGCCGGCGATGACACATACCTTTACCTTCTTTCCCCCGAGGGCAGGATGCTCTGGAGGCAGAGCGGCGGCAGGCGGGGCTATTTCTACGGCTGCGCCCTGCAGGAGGAGCTCGTCGCCGGAGTAACCCAGGACAGGATGCTGTACGTCTTCTCCGCCCGGGGAAAGCCCCTGTGGAGCTTCAGGAGCGGCTTTGCCAACTACGATGTGGCGCTCTCAAAGGAGCTTGTGGCTCTCTCATCCTGGGACAGGAAGGTTTACCTCTTCAGTGCTGATGGCGAACTCCTGCAGGTGCTCAGCTTCGAGAGCGAACCTACGGAGCTGGACTTTTCTCCGGATGGAAAAAGCCTGGCCGTAGGTAGCAGGGACGGAAGGCTGTACCTGTTCACGGAAAATTAGAAAAAGGCGGCGGCGGTTGTTACAAACATGCTCGCAATAGAGCTCTGCGGAATAAAGCTGAGAAATCCAACGATGCTGGCGAGCGGCATTATGGGTACAACGGCAGCATCGCTGGTGAGGATTGCCCGGGCAGGCGCGGGAGCGGTGGTGACCAAGTCCACCGGCCTGGTGCCCCGGGAGGGTCACAGGAATCCGACGGTGGTTGAGATTGAGCAGGGTCTGCTGAACGCTATTGGTCTTGCAAATCCCGGTGTGGCTGAGTTTGTGCAGGAGCTCAGGGGAGTCTCCGGCACCGGTGTGCCCGTCGTCGCCAGCGTGTACGGACTGAGCATCGAGGAGTACGCCAAAGCGGCCAGGTTTGTGACCAAAGCCGGAGTCGCGGCGATAGAGCTCAATCTCTCATGTCCAAATGTGGAGAAAGCCGGAGCAATTTTCGGCGCCGATGAGGAGCTCGCCTTCCAGGTGGTGCATCTTGTCAGGCGTGCCACCTCCCTGCCGGTGTTTGCCAAGCTTACCGCCAATGCGGGCGACGTGGTGGCGATCGCGAAGGCCTGCGAGGATGCGGGTGCGGATGCCATTACGGCGATAAACACGCTCAAGGCTATGGCCATCGACATAAGGGCGAGGACACCGCTGCTGGGCAACAGGGTGGGTGGTCTGTCCGGACAGTGCATCAAGCCCATAGCGGTGCGCTGCGTGTACGAAATCGCCAGAGAGGTCTCCGTGCCAGTTATAGGGTGCGGTGGCATAACCACCGGCAGGGACGCGGTTGAGTTTCTGCTGGCTGGCGCAAGAGCTGTGCAGATAGGCACGGCAGTGCTCACGCGGGGGGTGAGTGTCTTCAGAAAGGTGTCCCTGGAGATAAAGGAGTATCTGGAGGAGATGGGCTACGGGAGCGTGGATGAGATAGTGGGGCTTGCGCAGAGATGTTAGAGGACCTGGAGTCGCTGGCAGAGCGGGTGGATTTGAGCCCGCTGCACAGGGTTCTCCTGACTACTGACGGCTCCATAACGCGGCTCCTCGAGGCTGTTGAGCTCAGCCCCATCGCAGTTGAGGCGGTGCTGCAGGAGGTTGTGAAAGCGCCGCGGGAAGTTGCGGAGCTGCTGGGCATACGCGAAGGTGAGGAGGTGAACCACCGCGTGGTGAACCTGCGCAGCTGCAGGGGGGTGCTGGTGAGGGCAACCTCCTTCGCCGCCCTCGCGAGGCTGGAGCCGGAGTTCAGGAGGCAGGTGATGATGGCGGAGAAGCCCATAGGCAGGATTATGGCAGAGCTCCAGGTGGAGTCGCGCAGGGAGATTCTCGGCTTCTCCTGTTTCAGGGCGGATTCAGAACTGGCACGGGTTTTCGGCATGAAAGAGGGCACTTTGATGCTTGAGAGGAGATACCTAATACTGTGCCGCTCTCTGCCCCTCATCTATATAGTGGAGAGGTTCCCTCATGAGCTATTCTAACATTTCGGAAAAATTTACCTCGTGAGCTTCTCAGATAAGGAACACAGTAGCAAGGAGGAGTTTAATGGCAGGCAAGCATTCGTCAAGAAAATGGAAGAAGCGCGGGAAATGCCGGTGGAAAACAAGAAAGAAGAAGCTGAAGGAGCGGAGAAGGAAGAGAAAGCTCCAGCAGAGGTAGCCTTTTTCTTTTCAATTCTGCGGGGGTGTCCGAGCCCGGTCAAAGGAGACAGGCTTAGGACCTGTTGGCGTAGAGCCTGCGAGGGTTCAAATCCCTTCCCCCGCATTTAAAATATTGTCTCCACGGCAGTGTTTGGCACAGCGAAATGCCGCAATCTGATGATGCAAATAAACTGTGGCGATAGAATTATTTAAAGATGATAGGTAGATTTTTTATAAATGATTGAATGAAAGCTGGGAGAAAAAATAGCAAGAATGAAGCTGATGCCCGGGGCTCTGGAAAATCTCTGCTCCAGCTCCTTCAGAAGGAAGGACACCTGTGCAGCATTCACAGAAACCGGGATGAGCAGTTTTCTGTTGCTGTTCCTTTTATAGCCGAAGGTTTACAAAAAAATGAGAAGTGCATCTACATAATAGATTCTTCTACTGAGAAGGATGTACTGGAGGCCTTTAAAAGCCGTGGCATTGAACTGGAGAGCTACATAAAATCGGGACAGTTTGAAATCCTGAAGGCGCGGGATGTTTACCTTGCAGATGGCACCTTCGAACCCGGGAGAATTGTCAGGCTCTTAGAAGATGTGGAGCGGCGCACCCTTAAGGAGGGATACCGGGGTATCCGCGGGACAGGTGAGATGAGCTGGCTGCTTTCCACGGATAGCAGTGTGGAAAAACTCGCGGAATACGAGTCGATGCTAAATCTGCTCCTTCCGGGAAGCAGAATTAAGGCTCTCTGCCAGTATGCGGAGGACATAATTCCCCCGGAGGTGCTGATTGATGTTATTCATACCCACAGGGTGGTTGTTGTATATGGTGTGCCCTGTGAGAACAGATTCTACATTCCGCCGCAGGAGATTATTGCCAGGTCCCGGGGAAGTTCTGTCAGGAGGGTTTATGAGCAGGTCAGAGAAGAGCTGCTGAGGAGCTCGGAGCGGGAAATCCGGAGGAGGCGTACCGAGGATGAGCTGCGCAAAAGGGCAAGGAAACTGGAGCTTCTGGGCGACATGGTCACCGAGATAGGTCAGGAGCTGGACTGCAACAGGATTCTCTGCATGGCGGCTGAGAAGGCGTTAGAGCTGATAGAGGCCGAGACGGTGGCGGTGCCAGTGGTTGACAGGGAAGCCACCACCATCTTCTACCCGGCAGCAGCCGGGCTATACGCCCGGAAGATCAGGGGGAGGAGCAAGCCTCTGAGGAAGCGCAGCATCTGCGGATGGGTTATCAGAAACAGAAAACCCTTCTACTCCGAAAATGTCTCCCGGGATCCCAGAGAGAGCGATTATGTGAAGAGGATGTTCAACCTCAAAAGCGTAATAGCCGCACCTCTGCTGTACAAGGGGGAGGTGTTCGGCAGCATAACCGCTCTAAACAGAAGGGATGGGGGCAGCTTTAACAAAAGCGACCTTCAGCTGCTGTCAATCTTCGCCAGCAACGTGGCGGTGTCGCTGCACAACGCAAAGCTGCTGGGAGAGGTGAGGAGCTACGCTGAGCAGCTGAAGAGGAGCAATCAGCTAAAGGAGCTATTTATCGATATAATGCAGCACGACCTGCTGACGCCTCTGAGTGTGATAAGGGGTGTTGCAGACCTTCTGCTGAGAGAGAATCCGGAGAACGAGGACCTGAAGGTTATGAGGAAGAGCGCAGACAGGCTTATGGGCATGATAAGGAATGCGGCAAAGTTCTCCCGCCTGGAGTCTGGAGAGAAGCTGAAGATGAAGCCCATGGACCTGGCAGAGGTCGTAAAAACCGCTGTTGATGACAGCCGCCGTCTCTTTGAGTCTGCGGGAATGGTGGTGGAGAACAGAGTATCAGGCCCGCTGCCCGTGATGGCCGACCCGATTATTGTTGATGTTTTCCTGAACCTTCTGAGCAACGCCGCCAAGTATGCAAAGGAGGGAAGACGGGTTGTCATAGAGGGGATGGACGCCGGGGATTGCTGCACAGTCATGGTGAAGGATTTCGGACCGGGCATACCTGACAGGGACAAGAGTGAGATATTCAACAGGTTTTCCAGGAGAGAAAAGGGGGGTATTAAAGGCACAGGACTGGGCCTGGCAATCGCCAAACGAATTGTGGAGCTCCACGGTGGCAGGATATGGGTGGAGGACAACTCGCCTCACGGAGCTGTTTTCTGCGTCAGCCTGCCACGGCTTCGGGATGGGTGATAAAGTTTTATATTTGAAAAAAATTAAAATTATATTTAACATTGCACACACCAGGTGGCTTCATGAAGAGAGGTATCTTCTCGGACCCGCTGCTTAAGAAACTGTTTGATGCACTCCCCTTCTACATTATGCTGGTGGATGAGGAACACAACATACTTCTTGCCAACAGGGCAATTTCCAGGGACCTGGGCGTCGTGCCAGAGGAGGTTGTGGGGGGCTACTGTCCCAAGGTTGTGCACAACATGGACGAGCCCTATCCCGGATGTCCTCTGGAGGAGGCGGTGGAGAAGGGTCACTGCGCTGTGGAAAAAGAGCTGTTCAATGAGGACTTCGGACGCTGGGTGAAGTCTGCAGTGTATCCCACCGACCTTGTAACAGAAAAGGGGAAGGTGGTGTACCTCCACATGGTCTATGACATTACAGAGAGGAAACTGGCAGAGGAAAGACTCAGAGAGTACGCTGCCAAACTTGAGCGCTCCAACCAGCTCAAGGACCTGTTTATTGATATAATGTCCCACGACCTGCTGAACATGGTGTCCATAATCAGGAGCATGGAGGAACTTCTTCTGAAGAGGTGCGAGTACCTCAGGGAGAGCAGAGAGTTTATGGCAATTGCAGAGAGCACTGAGAGGCTCATATCCCTGATAAACAACGCCTCCAGACTCGCCAGGCTGGAGAGCCAGGACAGCATCGATTTGAAGAGGCTTGACCTGGGGGAGGTATCCAGGGTTGTGATATCAACTTTCAGACCCCAGCTTGAAGAGAAGGGTATAGAGGTAAGGCTGCGCTGCTGTGATAATCCCGTCGCAGAGGTAAATCCGTGCATAGAGGAGGTGCTGAGCAACCTTATTTCCAACGCAATTAAGTTCAGTCCGGAGGGAGGCGAGATAGGTGTGGAGATTTTGGATGAGGGGGAGCATCTGTGCATAAAGGTGGTTGACTCCGGCCCCGGAGTTCCGGATGAGTACAAGGAGGACATCTTCAACCGCTTCCGGCGCATCGGAGGGCGCAGCAGCGGCAGGGGTCTGGGTCTTGCCATAGTCAGGCGCATTGTGGAGCTTCACAGCGGGGAAGTGTGGGTGGAGGACAACTCGCCTCACGGAGCTGTTTTCTGCGTCAGAATACCGAAGCGCCCTAAACGTATGCGTGAACTCCAGGAAGAAGGAAAATGACAAGGTAGGCGAAAATTACGCTGAGGTAACCTGCGATGCCAAGCATTGCCGTTATCTTCCACATTCCCCTGTCGTTTATATATAGCCTGGCATGCAGATATGCAGAGTAGAAGAACCAGAGCATAAATGAGGCGCTTATAATTGGTGACCACCACCAGCTTGTTCCACGCCACGCCTCAAGCGCCCATGGGTAACCTATCAGGAGGCCCACAGTAAGCAGGAGGTATCCAAACTTCGCATACGCATAGGCGATGGTGTCATAGCTCTTCTTCTGCTTTATAAGCATCGCCACACATGCGAAGAAGTTAACTGTGAAGGCGGCATAGGCGATGAAGATGAGAGGCGGATGCAGCCACATGTACCATGTACCGTAGAGGTAGTACTTCCCCATCAGCGAGCGGAAGAGTTCAACCGGAACTGTAAAGGGACGCATCTCCCACAGCAGGTACTGTTCCACCAGGGCGGTCATCTCCGGCAGGGGCTCCTCTCTTCCTGTTATGAAGATGGCAATCAGAAACACCAGAGAGCCCAGGTTCAGTGCGGAGGCAAGGGGCTTCTCCCCATACCTCCAGGCGTAGAGCACCATGAATGAGTAAATCCACAGCCAGAAGAGCAGGCGCTCCTTTTCAACCCAGAAGGGCATGAAGATGCTGAACCTGCCGCCTTCGAAGGGGTTGATAAAGGAAACCTCAGCAAGACCGATGTGGTATCTTGCGAGAAGCAGAAACAGCAGGGTGAGCTCAGCGGCGAGGACTGCAGCGGAGTAGAACGCCATCCTCGCGTACTTCTCCTCTCTCTTAACAATATGCGCAATGGAGAACAAAGCCCCGAGGATTCCGATTCCCAGAGCAAGATAGATGAACTCCGGATAGTACTTAAGCGCTTCCTGCTTGAAGGAAAGGAATTCGTAGTAGTTCACCCTTTAGGATATGACAACAAAATATTTAAAGAATGCCCCCAATTTATTCCCAATATGGGAGTGGACAAGCCACTTACCCTGGCGGCAGTTGCAGCCCTCATCGCCCTTGGAGCAGTGTGCGTATACGGCATATATGAATATGCGCAAAAGACAGAGACGAACAGGGGATTCGCCTACTCTCCTGAGTACTTCAGCTTTATGGAGAAGATGGACAGGCTGGCCTTTCCCATAGCGGTGGCCTTTATACTGATACTTGCGGTTTGCATACCGAAGCGCATACTGCCGGAGAGGGTGCTCCTGCCCCTTGCGGGGCTCCTCTTCCTGATTGTGGCGCTGATATACTTCAGGGACTACAGACTTGCACTTGGACTGGCGCTTCTCTTCGCCCTTGTGCTTCAGGTTGCTGTTCTCGTGTTTACCATCAGCGGGAGAGAGCTGCACTTCATGCGGCAGGGGTACTGGAAGCGCGTGGGTTCTTCGCTGGTGCATTTTGGCATACTCCTGGTGCTGCTCAGCATAGTTCAGCCAGCCTGGGTGCTGGACCCGCTGGGTGTGTTCTGGAGCGCCACCGGCATAATAACCGCAGGCATGATTCTGCTTTTCTATACCAGAGGTGGAGCTGTTGATTAAGGTGGGGGTTGTGGATACCACCTTTGCCCGTGTGGATATGGGCTCGGAGGCAATAGATGAGATAAGGAGCCTCACCACCAGGATAAAGGTGGTGCGCAGAACGGTGCCCGGGATAAAGGACCTGGCAGTTGCCTGCAAAATTTTAATAGAAGAGGAGGGGTGCGAGGCCTGCATGGCGCTGGGGATGCCTGGCCCCGACCCCAAGGACAAAATATCGGCGCAGGTGGCAAGCTATGGAATTATGATGGCACAGCTGATGACGGGGAGACACATCCTGGAGGTATTTGTGCACGAGGACGAGGCAGAGAGCGAAGCTGAGCTGGTGGAGCTGTGCAGAAACAGGGCCAGAGAGCATGCACGGAACCTGGTAATGATGCTGCTCTCTCCGGAGGAAATGGTAAGGCGTGCCGGTACAGGGCAGCGTGAAGGCTTCCCCGACGCTGGACCGGCGAAGCAGCGCTACAGTTGAAGGCGGAGCTCTACGTTCTGCCGTTTTCCACCATCTTGCCTATGTCTATAAGTATGAGCAGTCTTCCGTCCACCTTTCCCACACCTTTGACGAATTCGTTGGTGTTTCCGACTGCGGGTGGTGGTGATATACTTTCTTCCGGTATCTGGATCACTCCAGTCACAGCGTCCACGATAATTCCCATATTTTCT
>WANX01000047.1 GCA_015521565.1 Candidatus Hydrothermarchaeota archaeon | reverse complement strand
GCCGGGTAACTCCAAACTGCTTCGCCACAAACCCCGTACTGAGACCATAGTCAACCACCCGCTTTACTATCCTCTCTACATCATCCTGAGTCAGCTTCATCAAAGGCTCGTGCCTAATACCGCACAAGCGAAATGTTTTGCAGATAACACAGTTTTCACGGTGGAAAGGTTATTTCAGATTAGCTTTCCTCGATAAGCTTTTTGGCCTCTTCATACTCTTCACGCGAGACCTCTCCGCGGGCAAATCGGGCGTTGAGATCATCAATTGCGCTGGGACCGCGGCTTCTCCCGGAGAACAGAAGGTAGAGAAAGAGGAACACCAGGAGCAAGAGGACCACGCCCCTGAATCCGAAAACTCCCGTGGGACGCATATGCATACTCGCCATGGCATTTGCCGGGCCGCCGGTGAGCAGGCCGCCCCATACTTTGCACACCCCCCAGCTGGAGCCACTCTCATAATGCCAGGTGAGAAGCAGAAGCAGGAGGAGAAGTCCGAAGACTCCAGCAGCAGCTCTCATCTCAGCCTCCGATTTCCTCTTTCATTCTCAAAAACTCCTCGCGGGTTATCTCACCCCTGGCGTACCTCTCCCTGAGAACCCTCAGCGCATCCTTTTGCCCGCTGTCACCGCCGGCGATGGCGTAGTACAGCAGCAGAGCCAGGACTGCCCAGAAGAGTACCCCTGCACCCATGCCGAAACCCATCATACCTCCCATCCAGAAAAGGGGAAGGAAGAGGAGCAGGAGGCCCAGCGCCACCGCGATGGGTCCACTTCCATCTCTCATCTCATCACCTGCTCTTCATGTTCCTTATCGGAATATTCGCCGTGCCAGCTGTGGAGCCAGACGTCGCCGGTAAAGCCATTAACACTCAGCATACCCGTTATCCTGTCTTTTCTGTCCAGGATGTGGAGAGTGTAGTACCCGTAGAATTCAACCGGCTCGTCATCCGCCTTCCAGCCCGGGAAGTAGGCGTCAATGTAACGCTGGGCCATTTCAACAGCCTCCTCGGCGGTTAATCTGTTCTCAGTGATGTATCCTGTAGCGTGGTGACCATACTTTATATTCCACATCATATTTGGACCGGGCTCGGGCGTAACCAGACCTGTGCGCCTGTCCACAAGAAGTTCAAAGGCGCCCTTGCCAGTGTCCTTCTCCTCCACTATGGCATAGTAGTTGTACCTGAACTCCATAAGCTCTCTCAGCCTGAGATTCGGATTGCCGGTGTACTCCAGGTATCTGTTGAGCGCCTCTTCCGCCTTTTCGGGGGTTATCTCTCCATATGCGGAATAACCGCCCCAGAAGCCACCGCATCCACCCATCATTCCGGTGTATCCCATCATGCCTCCGCCCATCATTCCGGCGGGACCACCCCGGAGGTATCCACCAAGAAATCTGTCAGGCAGGCCACCTTCCTGTGCACCATACCAGCCGTATCCCTGTGACATTCCACCCATCATGCCGCCCATCATGCCCATGCCGAAGACGTAGCCAACGAGCAGGGCGTAGCTCACAACCAAAGCTGCAGCAATTTTTTTCGCATTCATCTGAAATCACCTCACGCATACCTTGACGGCGGCTGAGCTATATTTTGTCCAGCTGACCTGCCATTCCGGACGGCACTGCACCGTCCTGATTCGCGTACAACCGTCCATAACCGTCCAGAAACCACCACAATTATAAAAATGGATATTTATTACATATCCACATAATTTTCTGCCATAATACAAATTGCGAGCCTCCAAAAAGCATGTTCTCTCATAGGCTGCAGAAGCGTTTCTCTGCGACGTTAACTTTTTAACCTCTCCGGGGTGATTTAGGGGCATGCTAAGCGAGAAGCGCATGAAGGAGGAGTTCCGCAGGCGTGCGCAGGCGGAGCCGGAGAAGCACTACCCGGTGCAGACGCTGATAGGCGAGGGCTTTGAGCGCAGGCGGTGCAAAAAATGCGGGAGCTACTTCTGGAGCGCCTCGCCTGAGCGTGAGGTCTGCGGCGAGCCAGCCTGCGCTGGGGGGTACACCTTCATAGGCGACACTCCTGCAAGAGCAAGGATGGACTTCATCCAGACCTGGAGGAGGTTCTCCAGGCTCTTTAAAAAGCTGGGGTACACGCCCATAAAGCGCTACCCCATAGCAGCACGCTGGCGGGACGACACCGATTTTGTCCAGGCCAGCATCTACGACTTTCAGCCCTACGTGGTCAAGGGCGAGGTGGAGCCGCCCGCGAATCCCTTGGTTGTGCCCCAGTTCTGCGTGCGCTTCAACGACATAGACAACGTCGGCATAACCGGGAGGCACTACACCGGCTTTGTGATGATAGGCCAGCACGCCTTTGAGCCTCCAGAGCGTTATGCGCCAGAGGAGTACCTCCACCACATCTACCTGTGGCTGACGCAGGGTATGAGGGTGCCGAAGGAGGAGATTCAGTTCCACGAGGATGCGTGGGCAGGCGGGGGCAACCTGGGTCCGAGCATGGAGTTCTTCTCGCGCGGGCTGGAGATAGGCAACCAGGTTTACATGCAGTACGACATCACCTCGGGCGAGCTGAAGGAGCTGAAGATAAAGGTTCTGGACATGGGCATGGGGCAGGAGCGCCCAGCGTGGTTCACCTGCGCTACCTCAACGAGCTACGAGGCGGTTTTTGGGGATGTGGTTGAGAGGCTGTACTCCCGCACTGGGATAAAGCCGGATAGGGAGCTTATCAGGCGCTTCCTCCCATACTCGGGGCTTCTGAACGTGGACGAGCGCTATAACATAGAGAAAACCTGGCAGGAGGTTGCGGATAAGCTTGGGGTTGAGGTGGAGGAGCTCAAGGCGAAGGTTCTGCCCCTGGCTGCGCTGTACTCCATCGCCGACCACACGCGGAGCCTGCTCGTTGCTCTGAGTGATGGCGCGCTTCCTGGAAACGTCGGCGGGGGCTACAACCTGCGCGTTCTCGTGAGGCGCAGCTTAGACTTTGTCGCAAGGTACGGGTGGGAGCTGAGCTTGGCTGAGGTGTGCGAGTGGCATGCGGCTTACCTGAAACCCCAGTATCCGGAGCTCATGGAGCACCTGGATGAGGTTGCCAGGATTCTCGCGGTGGAGGAGCGGAAGTACGCCGAAACCAAGCGCAGGTCGCGGGAGATTGTCGCGAGGCTGAGGGGTAGGAAGATAACGGTGGAGAAGCTTCTCGAGCTGTACGACTCCCACGGCATAAGCCCCGAGATGCTCGCCGAGGCTGGGCTTGAGGTGGAGGTGCCCGAGGACTTCTACATACGCCTCGCGGAGCTGCACGAGCGCAGCAGAGCCGAGGCGAAGCAGAAGAGGTTTAAGGAGTTCGACACCTCTGGGTTGCCCGCTACTGAGATTCTGTACTACGACGACTACCTCCTGCTGGAGTTTGAAGCCAAGGTGCTGCGCGTCTAT
>WANX01000046.1 GCA_015521565.1 Candidatus Hydrothermarchaeota archaeon | reverse complement strand
TGGTGATAGCTTAAACTGCTGAACTCAGAAAGGTAGCGCTCGAATGTGGCAGGAACCGCGTAGAGCATGAAGGTATATAACGTAATCCCACAGTATGAGTGTTTCTGTTTATATACCGTCTAATGTCAGTTTTTAAATCAACATAAATTCTACCATAATATTTTGCGCTTTCTATTCGCATGTCAAAGATTATCAGTATATCCTTCAGCTCCTCTGTAGAGCTCTGCCATATTTACTACGGTGGTTGCAATGCTCTCTTTCCGACGACTTAAATTTTTAAGAACTTCTATTGCTCTTTCATCATTTCTAAATAGATCAATGAGAAAGGTTGTATCTACTCCTACCAAAAAATCACCTTAGTGTAAGATTTTTTCTACTCTCCTTTAAAACCCTCTCAAGAATATCCGCATACTCTTCATCTTTGTTAGCTTTGAACCACTCAAGCAGCTTTGCTGCATTTCCCTTCTCTAAAATGGAAACTTCCATGATTATAAGTCATGTGCCTTTCTACTTAAATTACTTTCTGTGTTATCTGCACAGTTGCACTGGTACAACAGCAAGGTTTATATCCAGGTTCTGTTTTATAAGTATAACAGATACCATGAAGATTTCCGACCATCTGGAAAAGGTAGGGAGGTTTAAGAACACGCTTAAAAAGCTCGACGATGAGGAAGACCACGAGACGGTTGTCGAACTCTGCGTGCTCATCGCAAGCCACTATATGTCAATGCGGCGCTCCACGCCACAGGAAGGCTCCGGCAGGACAGGACATCAGACACAACACACTGGAGGGCTTCGTTCGCAAGGAAGAGTGCTTCGGTGAGGCAAGCAGCAGGCTGGCAGACCTCTTAGGCTCTCTTGAGAGGCTCAGACCCGGGCAGGCGTACGGCAGGGGCAGAAACGGAGAGGTGGCGAAAAAGGCGAAGGAGCTCTGTGCAGAGATCGTGCGGATATGTGGGGGTGTGATAGGTGATTAAAGAAGCGCTGGAGTTCGCCGGGCGGGTGAGGGAAGCAAAACCCAAGGGGGTGCTCTCGCTGGTGCTTTTCGGCTCCGTTGCAAGGGGCGAGGCTACCAGGGAATCCGACATAGACATCGCCGTGATATACTCCGAGAAGGATGATGAAGTGGTGAGCGAGCTGGAGTCAATGGCAGGTGAAAGGATACAGCTGACACACCTCTCGCTGGAGGAGTTGAAGAAAGAGCCGACGGTTGCTGGCGCGCTCTCTGGTGAGGGAATCCTCCTCTACGGCTCGCCTGTGAGCATAAGCGCCGAAGACCTGGAGCTGAAGCCTATGATGATAATCTCCTACGACACCAGCGGGATGAGCAGAAATGCAAGGAGCAGACTGCAGAGGGCGCTGTACGGCGGGACCTCCACCTACGTAAAGGATGGAGAGAAGGTGAAAAAGCACTACCCGGGTATCGTCGAGGAGGTAGGAGCCGAGAGACTGGGAAAAGGCGTGCTCCTGGTGGACAGGAGAAGGTACCCGAAAATAGCGGGAACGCTTAAGACATATGGCGCAAAATACAGGGAAATACCCGTGTGGACGTACTGACAGATTAAAAAAGAGATTTCATGCAGAGAGGAAGAGGGATGAGCCTCGAAGACAAGCTCAGGCTGTTCGGGCTGAACAGATACGAGGCGCTCGCGTATGCGGAGCTTGCCAGAAGGGGTGTGCTCACATCCAAGGAAATAAGCGATTTGGCTGGAATCCCCTACCCCAGGGTGTACGACGTGCTAACCTCCCTGGAGAGGAAGGGGTGGATAGTGAGGGAGCCGGGCAAGCCCATGCGCTACAAAGCTGTTGAGCCGGAGGCTGTGCTCAGGAGCGTGGAGAGGGAGACGAAGAAAAAGCTGGAGGAGGCAAGGGAGGAGATAATCCGCCAGCTAAAGCCGATTGAAGGCACAAAGAAGGTGGGAGTGTGGATAATCCGTGGAAAGGATAGGATTCTGGAAAAGGTGCTGGAGATGCTCAGCACCGCAAGAAGCTCCCTTAATCTGCTCGTCCCCTTTATTCCAGCAGAACTAAACGCGGAGCTTTCGCGCATCGGTGAGGTTATAGAGAGGAAGGCTGCGCAGGGGGTAAGGGTTAGAGTGGTAGCGGGTGAGGAGCTGGGCAGGGTTGAGGTGGCAGGCGCTGAGGTGAGGGTTTGCGGGGAGAAGACTGGCTGGGTTGTGATAAAAGACGGGGAGGAGGTTTTCTACGCCTCCCCCTATGCAGAAGAGGCGGGAGGAGTTGGAATCTGGAGCGACGAGCCGGAGCTGGTCAGAATGGCCAGTGTTATGTTCAGATACCTCTGGGAGGGCTCGGAAAAGCGGTGAGGTGAGCTACTTCCCGGCCTTCTCCCTCATCAAAAAGATGCGGTTTATCGCCGAAATCATGGCCTCGACGCTGGCGTTGACTATATCCTCGCGCGCAGCTTTTCCGCTGGCGATGTTTCCTCTGCTGTCCTCAAGCTTCACCACCACCTCTGCCAGGGCGTCGCTCCCGCCGGTTATCGCCTCGAGGTGATACTCGGTTAAGCGTATGTCCTCCACCTCGCTCAAAACTTTGCGCACAGCGTTTAAGGCGGCGTCCACAGGGCCGACGCCTGTGTCAGCGCCCCTGAGCTCCTTATCCTTGAAGCGCAGCCTGACGCTTGCCGTGGGTATCACCCTATTTCCTGTCATCACCGCAAACTCCTCCAGGTCGACCACCTTCTCCTGCTTCGCCACCTCGCCCACCACGGCTTCGGCGATGGCGAGCAGGTCCGCATCGGTAACGCGCTTGCCCTTGTCGCCCAGCTCCTTAACCCTGCGTGTAATCTCCCGCACCTGCTCGCGCGTGGCGTAGATGCCCATCTCCTGCAGCATGGCGCTTATTCCGTGCGCGCCAGCGTGCTTGCCGCTCACTATTCTGCGCCTGTGACCCACCATCTCGGGGGTCATAACCCCGGGCTCAAAGGTCTCGGCTTTGACGAGCACGCCGTGGGTGTGTATCCCCGACTCGTGGGAGAAGGCGTTCTCGCCCACGATGGGGTAGTTGGGGGGCATCCTTATTCCCGTGAGGCGCTCCACAAGCTTGGAGGTCTCGTAGAGGTACTCGGTGCGAATGTTGGTCTTAACCCGGTAGATAGATGTGAGTGCCATCACAACCTGCTCAAGGCTTGCGTTGCCCGCGCGCTCCCCTATGCCGTTGATGGTGACCTGCACCTCCCGCGCACCTTCCTCGACCGCCGCGAGTGAGTTCGCCGTCGCAAGACCAAAATCGTTGTGGCAGTGCACGTCTATGGGTATGCCCACGTTCTCGTACACCTCCCGCGTTAAGCTGCGCATAGCTTGGGGCATCATCACCCCAACGGTGTCGGGGATGTTTATTATGTCTGCGCCCGCATCTTCAGCTGTTCTGAAGACCTTCACCAGGTAGTCCAGCTCTGTGCGCGTCGCGTCCATGGCCGAGAAGAGGCACCTTACCCCCTGCTCCTTGATCCGCTCCACGGCGCTTGCTACGAGCTCCAGCACCTCCTCGCGGCTCTTCTTTATCGTCGCTTCGCGCTGAATGTCGCTGGTGGAGACGAAGGTGTGCACCATGTCCACGTCACAAGCTAAAGCTGCGTCTATGTCTTCAGGCAGAACCCTCGCGAGGCCGCACACCTCCGCGCTCAGCCCTTCCTTTGCTATCTTTGCCACCGCCTCCCTTTCGCCCCGCGAGGAGATGGGGAAGCCCGCCTCTATCACGTCCACGCCCAGCTTGTCCAGCTGCCTCGCTATGGTTATCTTCTCCTCAACCGTCAGGGAAACCCCGGGCGTCTGCTCCCCGTCGCGAAGCGTTGTGTCAAAAATCCGAACTCTCTCTGGCAGGCGCATTCCGCGCTTTGCTTCCTCAATCACGTAGAACGTAATCCCGTCCTGCCATGGTATCTTCTCCAAAAAGCTGTACCCGCTTTGCAGGAGGTTAACAATGTAAAGGTTAAAAT
>WANX01000045.1 GCA_015521565.1 Candidatus Hydrothermarchaeota archaeon | reverse complement strand
GGTAGCCTGCTCCCCGGTTACCGTCGCCTTCTGCTGCAAGCCACCGGAGGTCTTGAGAAGAACACCAGCAGCAACAGCAGCCACCAGAATCATCGCTATGAAGATTATCAGCGTGCCAATGCCAACCTGCGCCTTCCGGTTCCGCAGCAACTCCCCAACTTTCATACAACCCCTCCTTTTAAACTTTTGAAAATATGAAACCCAGGAAAATTTATATATAATTTTTTTTTCGACCTTCGAAACCCGTCCGGGATGGAGACATGGAAAATCACACTGTAAAAACTTTTTCAGTATATTAAAAAAATTCAATCTTTTGAAATTTTGTTTCACTCAATAATCTTCCACCATGCATTATGGAATGCCGTTAAATCGCATGAACTGTCGAACGCGGAAAGAAACCGGCTGGTATTTCTGTCAAGGTAAATTTCTATTCGCCATTTGCTATTTTTTGTATCATACCTAAACTTTTTGTCAGAGAACATTCTGTCGAGCTCCAGAGAATTTATTATAAAGAAGTCATATCCTATGGCGTTTCTACCGCGGAGGTCAAAATGAACCCCCACAAATATGTAGAAGACATTTTCACTCAGTATTTCCCTGTGAAGTGCCCGGGACACCTCCCACCAGTAGCAGTACTCCGCCCCCCTGGGGGTGTATCTGTCAAAGTACTGCTTGCTTGTCTTTATCTGGAACGCCACAAACTTTCTGCGGCTGTATCCGATAAAATCTATTCCCCTGTCTTTAACCGGGGCAAAACTGCAGGATTCCAGATGTGACAGACGATGAAAGACTTCCAGAACTCCCAGATGGGTGGTGTCCAAGTCTCACACCGGGTTATCCTCCGCGTGGACGAAGATATAATTTTTTTTTCGAATATCGAAACATTAAAGATTTATACACTCCGGGAAAGCCTCCATGCGTATGGAAGAAGAACTTCAGAAGCGCGCCTACAGACTCGGCTTTGAAGTGGGCTTCCACTCCCACGATGAGTGGACCAGCTGGGTGTGGGGAGAGAAGAGAAGAATTTTCAGCAGGGCGAAGAGGCTGGGCATGCTAAAAGAGGTTGAGGCTGCATATGAGCGGGGAAAAAGGGAAGGAGTACTTAAGAGAAGGAATCTCCCGGAAAAGAAGATCGCTGCGAGGAAGAAAAAAATGAAAGTGATAGAGAAGCCGTCTGTTATATCCAGACCGGATATGTCGGGAATAATAAAGACTGTTGTTCTTCCAAAGTTTCTCAGACTGTTTAAATAGATTTGAGGAGATTCGTCACCCTGAGACCCTTTTTTGTTATCTCCAGTCTGCGCAGATTGCAGTCATGTCTTGTACCACGCATCTTTATTATCTGTATCGCCCTGAGCATTCTGGAATCCGAGAGGAAGTTGTGCAAAAACACCACGCCATGAGCAAGAAAATGTTCGGGAAGGTATCGCTCAGGGTCAGTCATCTCCGACAGCAGCAGTGTGGTGCAGCCAATTTTCTGAAGCCCTCTGAAGAACTCGCCCATCTGATTTTTTTCAAATTTGGGGTCAGAGCCCATGAACTTAATTGCCGATATGGAATCTATAACAAGCCTGCGCACCCTTCTGAACTTCACCTGGTCTGAGATCTTGTTCAGAAGCTGCTTGTATGTGGGGAACTCCGCAGACGCTTCCAGCATTTCTCCAATATCAAGAAAGAGCAGCTTTCCTGAAGAGATGAGCTCCTCCACCTTGAAGGAGAAGGTGGTCATATCGTATATAATGTTCTCCACGTCCTCCAGCAGGGAGACGTACATGCCGCGCTCTCCATGCCAGGCACCGGCCGCCAGAAACTGCACACCAAAGGTAGTTTTCCCGCTGCCGGGAGGTCCGCTGACCACGTATATCCTTCCTGGCAGGAGGCCTCCCTCGATAAGTGCGTCCAGCCCGGGGATGCCCGTGCTCACCCGTGATCTGGCTCCGGCAAACCTGAATGAGGCCATCAACTCTAATTCCCCGTATCCAAGAGTTGCAGAGGAGATTATTAAACATTTTTTTTCACCCGCCGAAACACGCGCAGAAGGATTAACCTTAAAAAACTGACGGCAGAGCATTAAGATAGTCAAAATCGGGGAGGGAGCTGATGAGAAGGCCAATCCGAGTGCTGGTGGTGGACGACTCTGCTCTAATGCGCAGAATGATATCCGACATGGTCAGCTCCTCTCCAGACTTTGTGGTGGTGGGCACCGCGAGGGATGGGGGTGAAGCGATAGAAAAGGTGAGCCGGCTGAAACCGGATGTGGTAACTCTGGATGTGGAGATGCCCCGCATAAACGGCATAGAGGCGCTCACCCACATAATGATGCACAATCCAACCCCCGTTATAATGCTCTCCGCCCTTACAAAAGAGGGTGCCGAAATCACCATGAAGGCGCTGGAGCTGGGAGCTGTGGACTTTCTGCCCAAGCCAGGAGGAAAGAGCATCTCCCTGGGCATTGAGCAGGTTCGGGAGGAGCTGATCAAAAAGTTGAAGGCTGCCGCCCTGTCACGCCCCCGAAGGCTGCTGATGAAACAGAGGCGCCCCCCTTCTGCACACATCAGAAGACTGCCTGAAAACTCTGCACTGGTTTTCGGCGCCTCCACGGGTGGTCCCGGAACCCTGATGGACATACTTCCGGCCCTTCCAGAGAAGCTTCCCCCCGTATTTATAGTTCAGCACATGCCACCAGGATTTACCGCCTCCTTTGCCAGCAGACTGAACACGCTCACAAAGTTTGAGGTAAAGGAGGCTGGAGACGGAGATGTAGTAGAGCCCGGTGTGGGCTACGTTGCTCCGGGCGACTACCACATGGAGGTGCGCAGGGGGCGGATAAGACTGAACCAGCAGCCAAGGCTGCACGGAGTCAGACCGGCCGTGGATGTGACCATGGAGAGCGCCGCCAGGAATTACGGCAGTCGAACGGTTGGTGTGCTGCTCACAGGAATGGGATGTGACGGTGCGGCAGGGCTGAAGAAAATCAGAGAGGCGGGAGGACGCACCATCGTTGAGTCTGAGGAAACATGTGTGGTCTTCGGCATGCCGAAGGCGGCGATTGAGGCGGGCGCCGCCGAAATCATAGCCCCGAGCTACAGAATAGCAGAAGAGATCAGGAAGGTGCTTTCGGGATGATCGCCACCCAGGACTACTTTCCGCTGCTTAGGAAAAAGATAAAGGAGATTGTAAACTTCAACAGTGAATATTACGAGGAGAAACATCTCAGGCGCAGAGTTGCCATACGGATGCGTGCCCTTGATATTAGCTCCTACAGGGAATATCTCAGGCTGCTCGAGAGGAGTGAAGATGAGCGAAGGAAGTTGATGAAAGTTCTCACAGTGAACGTTACGGAGTTCTTCCGCAACCCTGAAACCTATGATGTTCTGCGGAGGGATGTATTCCCCGAGCTGATACGAATGAAGGAGAATACCGGGAGCAGGGTGCTCCGTCTGTGGAGTGCCGGCTGCGCCTCCGGAGAGGAGCCTTACTCACTGGCGATTCTGGCGAAGGAGGTGCTGGGAAAAAGAGAGGACTTCAGGGTAAGGATAATGGCCACAGATATAGATAATGAGAGCCTAAATAAGGCAAAGCGGGGGGTGTACAGCAGAAGAGAGCTGACGGGTGTAAGAAGGGACTACATAAAGAAGTACTTCGAAAGGATGGGAGAAAGCTACAGGATAATAGAGGAGCTGCGCGAAATGGTTACCTTCGAGCGCAGAGACCTGATTTCCGACAGGAAGTACAGGGCGATTGACATGATACTCTGCCGGAATGTGATAATCTACTTCTCAAAAGAGCTTAAAGAGAGACTGTTCCTGGACTTCTACGAGTCTCTTAACCCCGGAGGCTTCCTGGTGCTGGGAAAGACGGAGAACCTCTCTGGAGAAGCCAGAAAAAAGTTTAAGATTTACAACAACGTAGAAAGGATATACAGAAAAGAGGCAGGGCCCCCCTCCCCCCACACCTTTCCCCGGAGGTACTGAATAACTTGACGAAGTAATATAAGTAGATTATTTTTCGAATTCTGAAACAAAGTAGAAAAACTGCCACTTCCGGTGAGTTTATTTTTTGTTATCTTAAAATTAAGTTAAAACAGGTTTTAATGCTGCGCCAGCTCTCCGGGGTCTGTAATTCTGCCCGTAACCGCGCTCGCCGCCACAACTGCAGGATTGGCCAGGTACACCTCACTCTCCTTGTGGCCCATCCTGCCTATGAAGTTGCGGTTTGTCGACGCTACTGCTCGCTCACCCCTGCCGAGAACGCCCATGTATCCGCCAAGGCAGGCACCGCACGTCGGACCTGAGACGAAGGCTCCTGCTTCCACGAAAATCTCAACAAGACCCTCACGCACAGCCTGGCGGTAAACCTCCTGCGTCGCGGGCACGACTATCATCCTGACGCTGGGGTGAACCCTGCGCCCGCGAAGTATCTCGGCTGCGATGCGGAGGTCCTCTATCCTGCCGTTGGTGCAGGAGCCAAGGTATGCCTGGTCTATGGTTATGTTGCCAAGCTCACTCGCTGGCGCGGTGTTGCTGGGCAGGAAGGGCTTTGCCACAGTTGGGGGAATATCCTCCGCATCGTATGTGAAGGTCTCCTCATAGTTCGCATCTTTGTCTGCATAAACAGGCTCGTAGCTTCCACGAACCCTGCCCTCGAGGTAGTCGAAGACCTTCTCGTCGGGCGGTATAATCCCCGCCTTGCCCCCCGCCTCAATTGCCATGTTTGCCATGCTTATCCTGTCCGCAAGACTCAGGCTCTCAATGGCGGAGCCGTAGAACTCCATGGCTTTGTACAGCGCACCGTCAACGCCTATATCGCCGATGATGTGCAGGATTACATCCTTCCCCATGACGTACTTGCCGAGCCTGCCCTCCACCACAAAGCGCAGGCTCTCGGGTACGCGGAACCACAGCTTCCCGAGAGCCATTGCGCTCGCCGCCTCGGTTGAGCCTATCCCCGTGGCAAAGGCGCCGAGGGCACCGTAGCTGCAGGTGTGGGAATCAGCCCCAACAATAAGCCTTCCAGGGGCGACGAATCCCTGCTCTATCATAACCTGATGGCACACCCCTCCGCGTCCCACCTCAAAGTAGTGGGGAAGCTCATACTTCCGGGCAAACTCCCGCATAGCCTTTGCCTGCTCTGCGCTCGGGATATCCTTATTCGGCACGTAGTGGTCGGGGATAAGCACCGTCTTCTCCTTAATCGGCCTTGCGTGCTCTCCAAAGCGCTTGAAGACCTCAAAGGCGGGCAAACCAGTGATGTCGTTCACCATCACGTAGTCCACTTCTGCTTCTACAATCTCCCCGGGGGAAACCTCGCGCTTTCCAGCCTTCTTTGCCAGGATCTTCTCGGATATGGTTGCGCCCATGGTGCGCCTCCTGTTGGGTCATAGAGCAATGTTAACGCGGGAAAGTAAATTACATGGGAGTATCTTTTATGAATGGGGAAGGTTTATACTGTATATAAGTCCGTATAAATAATTTGAGGTTCCAAGTATGCTGATAAAAAATCTGGATTTAAAGGAGTTTAGGGGTATAAGGAGCTGTGAAGTGCCATTGGAGTTCTCAAAGTTTACGATTCTCATAGGGAGGAACAACTCGGGCAAATCCACAATACT
>WANX01000044.1 GCA_015521565.1 Candidatus Hydrothermarchaeota archaeon | reverse complement strand
TGGCGAACAGCTTCATAACTACGCCTTATCCCAAGATTCTCCAAGAAAGCCTCCACCCGGCGGTAGGAGAAAGCCAAACCCGCAAGGTAAATATAGGTGGCATACAATACTACTATCGGAGGCGTCCTCTTCCTCTGAAATGCTATTTCTAGCATTTTTATCACCAAACAAAAGGACGCCTCCACCGCTCATTTATAGCTTAACTTAACTTGACAGCACCTTGCACCCCAGGGTTAAAGCTATGTGTATATTTACTGTCTTTGCTTTTTTCTCTCCTTTACCTCTACTCGCTTTTACTAACTTTAATTTCTCAAAAAATTAAAAATTTTTTGTAGAATTATATATATTTTTGGGGTTTTATAATCCCCATCTCCCTCACATAAACACCTCCTCCACTCCCTTCCTTCTAACCACCTCTCTGAACTTCTCCTTGACTTCAGGGAATGTTTCTGCGATCACCTTCAGGAACTCGAGGAACACGTCCTCGAAGTTTGTCGATGTTGTACAGGGTGTGGTTATCTTGCACCACAGGGAGGCGTCGGGATCCTTCTTTGCTTGTGCTCTCTATTTCCTAATTCTTTTATTCGTTATTAAAGCAGGTAAAAATAGGGTGATTGAAATGGAAGCCACTATCAGCGAAGAGAAGCTGTTTAATATAGTTAAAAGGGCGGTGAATGAGGTAATAACGGTTGAAATGGCAAAGTTAAGGCTCCAGCTTATTCCTTACGTTGACGATGCTGAGATGAAGGAAATAGAGGAGATTTTCGGTTCCCCGGAGAAGTATAAGGACGAGGAGTTTGAAGAACTTGAGCTATGAGTTCAAAGTAAAATAAGAAAGAATAGTAAAAAGTTTTTGGACAGGCTGAGTTCAAAGGACAGAGAGCGGATTATTTCTAAAGTCAGAGATTTCAAGCTGGCTGACTGGTGAAAATGTTACAGTTGATGTAAAAAAGTTAAAAGGAAAATGGAAAGGTTTTTACCGGATAAGAACGGGTAAAATAAGGATTTTATTGAAAGTTTACCCCGAGGATAAGCTAATCGAAATTTATGATATAGATTATAGGGGAGACGTCTACAAATAGAAAAGGCCAGAGCAGAGGCTTTTGCGGTGGCTGAGGCAAAGCCCCGAGGGGGATTTGAACCCCCGACCTGGTGATTACAAGTCACCCGCTCTTCCGGCTGAGCTACCGGGGCACATCCGAATTTAAAAAGCAAACATGGCAAACTATTTCTGAATCCAAAGCTCTAAAGCTCAACCACAATCTCCGCCACAACCTCCTGCGCAGGATTCTGCAGCAGGGCAACGAAGTCGCGGGGCAGATCCCGCGCAGCGTGGCTCGCATTTATCATAAGCGTTCTCCCGCAGGTAAACCTGCTCTTCCTCACCACCATATCCCTGGCATCGGCAAAGCTCAGGCTCTCGTGTCCCCTGCCAACAATCTCCACCTCCCTCCCCTTCGCCCTGAGTACAAGAGTAATTCTTGCCCTGCTGTTCCTCGCCATGCGCTTGAAGCGCTCCGGAAAATCAGCAAGCGCTCTGTCGGCGGCGACGGCGATGATGCAGTCACCTCTCGGCGAAAGCTTCTCATCCCGGGTTATAGCCAGAGTGGTTCTGTGCATGCCCAGGACATTCTCGTGTCCTCTCGCGCGCACTATAACTTTTTCAATCATCAGACAAAAATTAAAGTAGCAAAATAAAAATCTGGTGGTCAGATGTACTGCGAAGCCTGCGGCATAGATACGGAACACAGCGTAGTTAAGCGGAGAGGCAGCGAACTCCTGGTAAAGTGCGCTGAATGCGGTCATGTGCAGCTGATAACCGAGAAACCCCGCCTCAAGGAAGTGAAGGTGGTCATAAGCAGGTACGAGAGGAGTGAGGGCAAAGCTGTACTCTTTCCCGCAGAAGAGGAGGTTAACACAGGCGACGAGGTTGTGGTTGAAGAGGAGCCCCTCCGGATTACCGCAATAGATACCGAGAGCGGTAAGAGGGTAAAAAAGGCGAAAATCAAAGAAGTGAAAACCCTGTGGTGCATCTCGCTTGCGATACCCGTGAGAGTGAAATACTCACTCCACTTCGGCGGCACAACCACCTCCGGCGAAATCCACACCAGCCGTGACCGCGTATTCAGCGTGGGCGAGGTGGTGGTCACGCCAGAGGAAACCTTCATCATAGATAAGATAAAAACCAGAGACAGGCTTCTCAGGCGCGGCTCGGCCACGGCGGAGGAAATAGTGAGGCTATATGGCAGAAAAAAGCTACGAAGATAGGCGCCGGGAGATGGTGGAGAAGCTTATAAGCTACGGGTACCTCAGGAGCGAGAAGGTCATCCGCGCCATGCTCCGCGTCCCCAGGCACGAGTTCGTACCTGAAGACAAAAGGAAGTACGCCTACTCCGACGAGCCCCTGCCGATAGGTGAAGGCCAGACCATAAGTGCACCGCACATGATCGCCATAATGTGCGAGGCGCTGCAGATAGAGAGTGACCACCACATTCTGGAAGTGGGCACCGGCTCCGGCTACCATGCATGCGTTGTAAGCCTAATTGCCGACAAAGGGGAGGTATACTCCGTGGAGAGGCACGCAAGGCTTGTGGAAATCGCCAGAAGAAACATCATCCGCGCCGGATGCTGTGGAAAAGTGACCATAGTTGTGGGCGACGGCACACTGGGCTACGAGGAGAAGGCACCCTACGACAGGATATACGTAACCGCCGGCGCACCACGCGTACCACCTCCCCTGCTGCAGCAGCTCAAGGTGGGAGGCAAGCTTTTGATTCCTGTGGGCTCAAAGCTGGGCCAGGAGCTGAAGAGGATAACCCGCATTGGCGATGATGAGTACAGGGAGGAGAATCTGGGGGGCTGTGTTTTTGTGCCCCTCGTAGGAAAATACGGGTGGTAGTTACCTGGAGCAACACTCCCCCCGCGGGATTGGCTTGCCGTGAGGGCAGCGCGAGGGATGTCCAAGCTTTATGCACACCGCCTCGGCGATGGCCTCGCTTATGTGGTGCTCTATTGCGCAGGCATGGGCATGAACCTCACTGTTCAGCTCCATATCCAGAAGCTCCGTCAGAAGCAGCTCCGCCAGTCGGTGGCTTCTTATAGCCTGTCTCGCAAGCTCCTCGCCCCTGCCGGTGAGCCTGATTCCCACCCTTGGCTCGTACTCCACGAAGCCCAGCTTCTGCATCTTTCTGAGCATCTCCACGGCGCTGGGAGGCGCTATTCCGAGGCGCTCCGCTATCTCATTTATCTTGGCATACTCCCTCTCCTCCTCCTTGAGAAGAATCCACAGCGTCTCCAGATACTCCTCCATGCTCTCGGAAATCATCTTCCCAACCTCTTCACATATATCTGCCTTGCAACCTCCTCGTCCAGAGCGAGCTCCGTCTCACCCACCCGCACAACGAAGGCAGGACGCTTCTGGTGCAGCCTCAGGACGCTCCCGGGCACTATTCCGATGCTTCCAAGCCTGTCAAGGGTCGCATGACTCCTGGGTGCAATAAAGACTATCTTCGCCTCACTTCCCACCTCCAGCTCGGTAAGAGGAAGCACCAGCGGCGACAGCTCACGCCTGAACTTCCTGCAGCAATCCCCCCGCGGGATTGGCTTGCCGTGAGGGCATGTAGGAGGATGCCCCAGGAAGGTGCACACGCTCTCGGTAACCTCCGGGCTGAGCAGGTGCTCAAACTCGCAGGCGTGGCTCTCTGCCAGCTGCTCGCTCACATCCAGCACATCGCTGAGCAGCCGCTCGGCCAGGCGATGACGGCGCACCACCTCGCGGGCTATAACTTCGCCCTCCTGGGTCAGCTCCACCCGGTCATCGGCCAGCTCAACCAGACCGCGCTCCGCCATGTGCCTCAGCAGCCTCTCCGCATCTTCATCCTTGGTAAACTCCAGCAGCGCTGAAAGGGAACTCCTGCCCTCCTCCTTAAGCGTCCATATCTCCTCCAGCAGCTCCTCAATTCGCTTCCTGCGGTACCCTTGTTCACCTCTCATCCCTTCTCCTCCATATACGCCTTATCAGCCTTAATACTTTTGACTCCCCCGGGAGCGCATACCCGCAGCTGGGGCAGCACTTCAGGGAGCAGCCCTTCGAATGCATCGGGCAGGCTGTGCACGCCTGCTCCGGCTCTTCAAACTCGCAGCCGCACAGAGGGCACTTCACAGGCTCACCTCCAGATAGCGCAGCAGGAAGTTAACGGCTGCGCCCACCACAAAGGCGAAGGGGAAGATGAAGCTCACTATTGCCAGAGCCACTCGTGCGCCCCGCTCCTTTACTATTATCAAAAAGTTGGCTATGCAGGGCACAAACAGGGTTATGGTAACCAGGGCCACTACTATCTGCACCGGTGAGAGCACACCCTCCGCTGCAAGGGCAAATAAACCCGCGGCGCCATAGTCGCGGCGCAGAAAGCCCATAATAAAGGCGTCCGTGGCCTCCTCCGGCAGACCGAGCAGGCTCACCACCACAGGCGATGCAAAGTCGCGTATTTCGGCAAGCATGCCCACCCTGTCCAGGATGAAGAGCAGCAGCGTGCCCAGGATGAAGAGCGGCACAGCCTCGCGCAGATACCACTCTATCCTCGCCAGGGTTTTCGCCGCTATGTTCCCCAGCTGGGGTACCCGCAGGGGCGGTATCTCAAGAATGAAGTCGGTGGGCTCTCCCTTAACAATGCGCGCCGCCAGAAATCCCACCAGCAGCATTACGACCACCACCACGCCCGCCCAGATGAGCATCGCCTTTGCAGAAAGCGCCGAGAGCATGCCCAGGATAACGCCCAGCTGCGCCGAGCAGGGCACCGCCAGAGCGAGGAGCAGCGTTGCAATTATGCGCTCCCTCCTCGTATCCAGGATACGTGTGGTCAGCGTCGCCATGGTGTCGCAGCCCAGTCCGAGCACCATGGGCAGCACGGCTTTGCCGTTCAGCCCTATAACCTTGAAGATGCGGTTGGTCATTATCGCCAGTCTGGGGAGGTATCCGGAATCCTCGAGCACGCCAAAGGCTATAAAGAAGGTGCCCACTATGGGCAGTATTATCGCAATCGCATAGGTCAGGGCCATGGTTATTATTCCGAATTCTCCAACCAGAAGGTCCTGGAGCAGAGCAGATGGCAGAAGCCCCCTTACCACATCCTCAGCAAAGGGATTCAGATACTCCCCGAAGACCACACCTTCGAAGAAGTCCACCAGCGTGCCAGCGCCGAATACGCCCACGAACTCGTACATGGCAAACAGCACCAGCAGCAGGAAGGGTATCCCGTAGACCGGATGCATTGTAAGCTCGCCCAGTTTCGCAAGAGCCGCTCCCGGGGCAGCCTCGCGCTTCTTCACCACGCGCTCCACGATTTCGTCCGCCACGCGCAGCCTGGTTCTGCTTATGGCATAGTGCACACTCGAGAAGTGCCTTTTCAGCCTGCGGCGGATTTTTTCAATCTCTGCCACCTTATCCCGGGAAACCCTCGCAAGGAGCCAGCTGGCCAGACTTTCGTCGCCTGCTATCAACATTACCGCAATGGCTCTCTTCCCAAGCTTCGCCTCCGGCAGCAGCGCCTCCACCCTGCGAACCGCCTCCTCTATCTTGGGGGGGTAACTGAAGCTGAAGGCTGGCCTTGAGGCATGATCCAGGCTCCTTATCAGCTCGCCCAGCCCCTTCTTCTGCGTGGCTACAGTGGAGACCACAGGCACACCGAGTATCCTGCTCAGCTTCTCCCTGTCTATGCTTATACCCCGGCTCCTCGCCTCGTCCTCCATGTTGAGTACAAGCACCGTGGGCAGACCCATCTCCGCCAGCTGGAGCGTGATTGTCAAGCCCCTGCGCAGGTTCTTGGAGTCCACCACCTGCACAACGACATCGATGCTCTCATTGAGCAGTATATCCCTGGTGACGCGCTCGTCCTCGCTCATGGGTATGAGGTCGTTTACTCCGGGGGTGTCAATGACCAGAGTTTCGCTGTCAAACTTCGCCGCTCCCCGGGCTACCTCCACCGTCGTGCCCGGGTAGTTGCTCACAGTCACGTACCTGCCCGTTAGAAACCCGAAGATGACGCTCTTGCCAACGTTGGGGTTGCCCACCAGCGCTATCCTGCGCTTCGCTCTGGCTATGCTCTTGCCCTCGTGGCAGTGCATGGTACCACCCAGTTAGGCTTACCTAATTTGTCCGCATAACATTAATAAAAATTCCAAAACCCTTTAACACGCTGCCGCTGGCGCTTACTTCAAGGAGGGGAAATGCAGCGTCTCCAGCCCAAAAGGCGGCTCTCTGGAGGCGAGCTCAGGAGCAGCCTCAACAGCCTGATATACGACGGTATGTTCTCTCAGGCCATGGCTGTGCTCGCCGGCGGACCCATACTCGCGGCTTACGCTCTAACCCTGGGAGCTGACAACTTCTACATAGGTTTGATAGCGGCGCTCTCCTTCTTCGCAGAGCTGGTGCAGCTTCCCGCCATCTACCTGGTGGAGAGGCTGAGGAGGCGCAAGTACATCGTGGTGACCTTTTCCCTCGCCTCCAGGATGTTCATCGCTTTAATCGCCCTCATACCCCTCCTCCCGGTTAACCCCCTGGATGCGCTTCTGCTCTTCCTCGCTGGGCACTACCTCCTGGCGAAGGTCTCCAGCACCGCCTGGAACTCCTGGATGCGCGACCTCGTGCCCCTTGAAATCAGGGGCATGTTCTATGCGCGCAGGATGAGGCTCAGCCTGGCGCTCTCCGCTGCGCTCGCCATAGCGGCGGGCTACTTCCTGGACCGCTCAGGAAGCATTGAGGCATACTCTCTCGTATTCCTCCTTGCCTTCCTGCTGGGCCTGCTCTCCACCTTCTTTGTCTCCCGCATGGAGGAGCCGGAGATGCTGGGCAGCAGATTCTCCCTGCGCACAATCCTTGAACCCTTCGAGGAGAGAAACTTCCGCAACCTGGTGTACTTCGTCGCCCTGTGGAGCCTTGCCTCAAACATGGTGCTGCCCTTCCTGACGGTGTACATGTTCAGGGTGCTCAATCTGAGCGTCGCCGTGGTCATGGTGCTCAACGTGGTGAGCCAGCTCACCAGCATATACTTCCTGCGCTTCCTGGGCGAGATAAGCGACGCCTACGGCAACAAGCCCCTGCTCGCCATAGCGGGGAGCGTGTTCTCCGCAAGCATCTTTTTGTGGACCTTCTCCACAATGCCGGCAAAGCACGCGCTCACCCTTCCGCTTATATTCCTGCTGCACATCTCGCTGGGCTTCGCCGTGGCCAGCATAAACCTGTGCTCCGCGAACATAGCGGCTAAGCTCTCTCCCCCGGCGAGGGCAACCAGCTACCTGGCCACGCTTGCCCTGGTGACAGCGCTCTTCTCCGGCATAGGAGCGCTGGTCTCGGGCAGGATGCTGGACTTCTTCCTGGAGCGCAGGCTCTCGCTGGTAATCCAGTGGTTTGAGCCGCGCAGGGAGGTGGACATCGCACTAATGGACTTCACGGGCTACGACTTCCACTTTCTGATAGCTTTCCTCATAACCCTCCTGGCGCTGCACCGCCTCGCCTTTGTGCGCGAGGCGGGCGAGGCTCCGACGCGGGTGGTGAGGAACGAGCTGATGAGCATGGTGCGCCGCGACCTCCGGGGCGTTGCCACAGTGGGCGGTGTGCACCTGCTGAGCCCGCGCATAATCTACGCCCCCCTGCTGGGCTACACCAGAAGGCTCAGGAGAAAGAATAGGTACTATGGGGGGTAAGAAAAGACGGCAGTTAGCAAAACTGCGCCCAGCTGCCATCCTGCTTAGGATATAATACTCCGGAGTGCATATATAAATGTTCTGGGTAGATATTCTAACCTGCTCCTGCGATAACTGCAGAAAATCTAATGCTGGGCGGCGCGGGCACCGTACGGGCGGTACTGGGGTTTAGGTTTATTAACCAGCCGGTGGAGAGATTGGCACATGAAGGCGGGTTTTATCCTCCTGCTGGGCTACGCCTCGGCGATGATGAGCGCCATATTCATGCCCAACTACTCTCAGGCCCTGGGAGCAAGCAGCTTCGAGGTGGGGGTAATAGGCACCGCCTACGGCGTAGCGCTCCTCATATCCTCCTACCTCTTCGGCAGAGCCTCCGACCTTCGTGGAAGGCGCGGCTTTGTGCTCCTCGGCTTAGCTCTGGCCGCAGTGGCGCACGCGGCTCAGATTCTCGCCTTCAACGCCACCTCGCTCATGCTTATCCGCGCCTTCGCCGGCTTCGCCATGGGCATATTCACCCCTCCGCTCATTGCCTACACCTACGACTCCGGCGAAAAGCTGGGCAACCTCGCCGCCTTTGGTTCCCTTGGATGGGCGCTCGGGAGCCTTTTTGCCGGCGTGGTCGCGGGTGCGGGGGAGCTGTACTTCGCGGAACAGCTCATGCCCTACTGGCTGGTTTTTGCGCTTTGCTCGCTCTTATTTTTAATCTCGCTGCGCATAGCTTTAACCCTGCCCGAGGTATCTGCACCCAGCATGGAGGTACCTCTCCTCCCCCTGGATTTAATAAGGCGGAACTACCACATCTACCTACCCAACCTGCTGCGCCATACAGGTGCCTTTGCGGTGTGGATAATATTCCCCCTGTACCTGGCACAGCTGGGAGCGAGCAAGTTCTGGATAGGCATCATCTACTTCCTCAACGCCTTTGCCCAGTTCTTCATAATGCGCCGCCTAAACTTCGCCTCCCCTGCGAGGCTGGTGGAGCTGGGCCTGGCCCTGAGCATGGTGGTGTTCCTCTCCTACGCCCTGGTCGAGAGCTATCCGCTGGTGCTGCCTATACAGCTCTTTCTGGCCCTCTCCTACTCCCTGCTCTACGTCGGCTCGCTGCGCTACCTCACCGAGAACAACCCGGAGAAGGCGACCAGCGTGGGGCTGCTGGG
>WANX01000043.1 GCA_015521565.1 Candidatus Hydrothermarchaeota archaeon | reverse complement strand
CTGCGGCTTGTGGAGGAGGTTCCAAAGGAGGTTGCCACCTCCGCAGGGGAGATAACATTCAATCCCCCCGCGATGATTCTCAGGGACGACCCGCTTGTGGCCTGGCGCCTCGATGAGGTGGACCCTTATGAGAGATTCAGCCTGAGCTACACAGTACCGGAAGCAGGCCCGGACAGGTATGCGTACGTGTACTGGCCGGGTCTGCGAATAAGCGTACTGCAGATGCCAGCCTGGGGTATAAGGTCTCTTCAGTTCTCATCTGCGGCAGCTGCTTACACATTTCCTGGAAGGGAGGCGGTGGTTAGGCTGCTTATAACCAATCCGACCTTTGAGGCGCTAAACATAAGTGTGGATTTGAGCACACCCCCGGACTGGGAGGTAGTCCCCTCCAGAGATTTCCTGTTTCTGCTTCCGGGAGCTGCGCAGGAGGTCACATTTAAAGTAAGACCGCCTGCGGATGCCTCTCCGGGAAGCTATACCCTTACAGCTATAGTCTCCGGCAGGGGAGGAGAGGTCTCACAGCCCATAACAGTGGTGCTCCAGGAGGTGGAAAAAGAAACCAGCATAAAGAAACCCCTGCTTTTCCTGGGCACTGCTCTGGCGGTTGTTTTATTAGTGTATGCCCTCACATTAATATATCGTCGCAGGAAGGCTTATCGCCGTGAGGTTGTGGAGGCTGTAGGCAGGATAAGAAGCAGTATGGAGGAAGAGTAAAGTGGCAGGAAGAGATGGAAGGAGCATAGGAGTAATATCGGCCAAGGGAGGTGTGGGGAAGACCGCGGTGGCGCTTAATCTGGCGCTTAGCCTGATGAGAGACTTCAAAAAGCGGGTTCTTGCCATTGATGCCCACACCATCTCTCCCAACATGAGCCTGTATCTCGGGATAATAGACGTCATCCCTCCCGGATTGCTGTATGCGCTGCGTGATCCTGAGACAGTAAGGGAAAGTGTATACATACACTCCTCAACAGGGCTGCACCTGCTCTCCGGGTCTCTTACCAGCGTCCGGGAAGTGGACCTCACCAACCTGGAAAAGGTGGTAAGCACCATCCGCGGGGAGTACGACTTCATAATTATTGACACAGCCCCGAGCCTTGGAGACAGTCTCAGGCACATACTGAAGGCATGCGATGAGGTGCTGCTGGTGGTAAACCCCTGGCTGCCCATAGTGGTTACAAATCTTAAGGCGATAAAAATTGCGGATGAGATGAAAACTCCCCTGAAGGTTGTTCTCAACAAGGTGGGGAGAAGCCGGGAAGAGATGAGTGTGAGGGAGGTGGAGGATAGTCTCGGCCATCCGGTGGCTGTCACCATCCCGGTTGACCTTGAAGTGTACAGGGGTGTGGAGGAAAGGAAGCCTGTGATACTTTCAAATCCCAGGTCACCCGGGAGTGCTGCAATAAGGAAGCTGGCACGAATGCTGGCAGGAGAGGTATAAGAATGGCCAGAATAATGGTTGTAGACGACGAGCCGGATATCCTTGCCATGGTCGATATGATTTTAAGCCGGAAGGGTCACAGTACGCTTCTCGCTGAGAACGGGGAGGAAGCACTTAAATTGCTCAGGCAGCACCGACCAGACCTTATCCTCCTGGACCTGATGATGCCCCGGATGGATGGAACAGAATTTCTGCGCAGACTCAGGGCGGACAGCAACCTCAGGGACATACCAGTAATTGTTGTAAGCGTCCGCTCAACGATAGAGAAGGAGAGCCGCGAGGCTATGGAGCTTGCTGACAACTACATAACAAAGCCAATCGACATTCCCACCCTATATGCGGCAATAGAGGAAATGCTCGAGGAGAAAAGGACGAAATCCTGACTTTTTGCATATTCATAAAATTTCATAAAAATTAACAAAAAGGTTTTTATACCTCCAGTATTTAACACCTTGTGGGTGACGCCTATGGTGGATGAGGTGCAGCGAGCAAAAGAGGTTTTAAAGAAAAATGAAGTTAGGCAGGTTCTGTGCCTTTTCAGCGATATACGGGGCATAGTCCAGGCTTTCCACATACCGGCGAAGATTTTCATAGAGGGAGACGCCCTTAAGGAGGGTATAGGCTTTGACGGCTCAAGTGTGAGGGGATTCAAGGGCATTCAGGAAAGTGACATGGTGTGGATGCCTGACGCTTCAACTCTCAGGGTCCTCCCCTGGATCACTGACCCTGTCCAGAAGACTGCGATAATGTTTGGAGACATTTATGAAGCCTTCGCCGCCAAGGGTGGGGGCGGGATAGCCACATGCGATCCCCGCGGATATGCGGCGAAGAATGTTATAAAAGAAGCTGAGAAGATGGGCTTTACCGCAATATTTGGCCCTGAAATAGAGTTTTTCGTATTTGAGAGCATTGACCCGACGAAGCTGACCTATGACATGTGGGTCAGCCCCAATGGAGGGGCCGGCGATAGCTGGGGTCCACCCCGTGTTATGCCCAAGAGTCCGGAGGTTACACCCGGAAACCAGATAATAAGACCAAAGGAGGGTTATTTCAGGGCACCCCCCGAAGATACTACAGTGGAGTTCAGGAATGAGGCCGCTTACTACATGGATCAGCTTGGCCTGGATGTGGAGTACCACCACCACGAGGTTGCAACAGCCGGACAGGTGGAGATTGACTTCAGGGCGAAGGAGCTCATTCCATGCGGAGATGCCTTTTACATATACAAGCTTGTTGCCAAGAATATAGCAAAGAAGTACGGGCTGCTGGCCACTTTTATGCCGAAACCCCTCTATCTGGACAATGCCAGCGGGATGCATACCCATCAGAGCCTGTGGAAGGGCGAGCCCTTCAGTGGTGAGGCAGCTTTTGCAGACCCTGACGATGAGTACATGCTCAGCCAGACGGCCAGGTACTACATAGGAGGGCTGCTGGAGCATGCAAAAGCGATAACTGCCATTGCCTGTCCTACTGTGAACAGCTACAAGCGTCTTGTGCCCGGGTTTGAGGCGCCTATATACATATGCTGGTCACCGCGCAACAGAAGCGCACTGGTGCGTGTTCCTCAGTACTTTGCCTCTCCGAAAGCCGTAAGGGCTGAGTACAGGGGAGCAGATCCGAGCTGCAACCCGTATCTGGCCTTTTCTGTGATGCTGGCCGCCGGTCTGGATGGTATAAAGAAGAAGATAGACCCCGGCGACCCGCTAACCGCCGATGTGTATGAGCTGAGTCCCAGAGAGAAGGAGGAGTACGGCGTTGGAGAGCTGCCCACCACACTCAGAGACGCAATAGGACACCTTACCACTGATGAGGTGATTCAGCGTGCTCTGGGAAGCCATATCTACGATGCCCTCGTGGACTTGAAAATAGACGAGTGGAACCAGTACTGCCTGTATATAACCCCCTGGGAGGTTATGAAGTATCTGGACTATTAAGGTGGTGATGTAAATGGGAGTGCATAGGGTAACAAGTGAGGCGGCAAAGGCCTATGCTGCCAGAGAGCGTGTTCTTGGCGCCGGAATAAATGTGCTCGGCATAGCGGCGGAGAAAGCATCAAAGCTGGATAAGGGGACTCTGGAGAAGTGTGGCGATATAGCTGCAAAACTTCTCCCCTATTCTCCAGGATACGCCGGAAAGCTGATGCTGGTCTCCGCCAGACTGTTCTGGGCGCTGGCAGGTGCTCAGGAGAAGGAAGCGAAGGTGGTGGGACTGGAGGAGCTTGAAAGCGAAATAGAAGAGCTGAAGAAAGCGGTTGAGTGATGCGCTACAGACTTGGTCTTGAGTATCTGGAAAGCTATGACGCAGGCGAGTTTCCGGAGGATGTCTCGGCAAGGTACGGCATCGCCAGGGAGAAGATAGTCAACCTGAACTCCAACGAGAACCCCTACCCCCTGCCTGAGCGGGTGGTAGAGGCAATCGTGGAGGAGGCGAAGCTCGCCTCGAGGTATCCGAACCCGAGTTATGCGGAGCTGAAGCGCGGGCTGAGCAGGTACACCGGTCTGGCGGAGGAGAACATTGCCCTGGCGAATGGTGCGGGAGAGCTCCTCTCGCACATCTGCACCCTTTTTCTCGAGCCCCTCGACAGGGTGGTCATTCCCCTGCCCACCTACACCATGTACGCCTTCCTGGCGATGCTCCGCGACGCCAGCATCGCCTTTGTGGAGCCAGCCGGAGAAGCGCTCTATCCCGGCGTGGAGGAGATTATAGGCGCCGCCAGCAATGCTAAGCTGGTCTTCCTGTGCTCGCCCAACAACCCCACGGGTGCAGTGGTGGATGAGGGCGACATAATGAGGATGGTGGAGGGTACAGAGGCTACTGTGGTGGTGGACGAGGCGTACTACGAGTTCTGCGGCAGGAGCGTCGCAGATAAGGTGGGGGAGTACGAAAACCTCGTGGTTGTGCGCTCCTTTTCCAAGTTTTTCGGACTCGCGGGCATGAGGGTGGGCTACGCGCTGGCGTGCGAGAAGATAGCGGGGCTTCTGGAGAAGATACGCAACCCCTTCTGCATTTCGAGAGCAGCCGAGCGAGCAGCGGTGGCGGCGCTGCAGGAGGTGGAGTACTTCAGAAAAGTTAGAGACAAAATTGTGCAGGAGAGGGAGCGCTTATTCAACGAGCTCAAAAATATCCCCGGCTTAAAGCCCTATCCCTCGGAGGCTAACTTCCTGCTGGTTAAGCTCCTGCGCATGCCCGCGGCTGAGCTTATGGATAGGCTGTACCGCAGGGGAATTATCGTCAGGAACGTCTCTGGTTTACCCGGCTTGAGGGGCGACCATGTGCGAATTACAGTGGGCACGCCTGAGGAGAACAGAAGGTTAATCTCGGCGCTGAGGGAGATTATGGCGTAGCAAGCTCCGGCCACATCAACGAGGCAGGAATATGGCTTCAAAGTGCCATGCAGTGGCATGGCATGACACACCCAGGACATAAACTTTCCCAGCATGAATGGCTGCAG